>NZ_JAYGIG010000004.1:0-121538 GCF_034932105.1 Leptothoe sp. PORK10 BA2
AGACTGGTGAGTTGGACAATTTCAGGGGGTAGCTGGCTCAGTTGGTTCTCGCTGAGGTCGAGCTGAGTGAGACTGGTGAGTTGGACAATTTCAGGGGGTAGCTGGCTCAGTTGGTTCTCGCTGAGGTAGAGCTGAGTGAGACTGGTGAGTTGGACAATTTCAGGGGGTAGCTGGCTCAGTTGATTGCCTCGCCTAGCATCGGGCCAAAGATCCTTGTACTTGTATCTCCAATTGCCGAAAACGTGAAGTGATTTTAAGCTCTTAAGCAATCCAATTTCGGCTGGTAGCTCAGTCAGGTCATTGCCCAAATATTTGTCCTTAACTTCCTTCGCCAGTATCAGGGTCTCAAGCTGAGTCAGCCTCCCAATTTCCGGTGACAACTCCGTCAAATCTGCTCCAGCCAAATCTAGCTCTGTCCAGCCTTCTGTAGCGGCCTGGTCAATGAGCTTTAGCAGTTCATCTTGGGTCATAGGGGGGCAGGGGAGAGGGAGTAGGGGAAAGGGGTTAAGGGAGAAAGGCGTGAATCCTTTTAGTTTTAGCAAGTTTCTGACCGATTAACCCGCTATGCTACGCACTCTTGATACAGATCTTCAAACAGGTCTTCAAAATGGAGCTTTGTGCCCATCATTCAAGAAATACTGGGTTAAATCACTATTCACGTATGAGCTGCTATCTCCACTCCCCTTGCAGAGTAAAAGCAGCCCAGTAGTAAGGGCTTTGGCCCGCTTCCCACATGTCAAGCTGGGCCGTTCTCAGGGCCGCAGCCGGAGCCTGGTTTTCTTCGAGTAAATAGCGATAGAACTCGGTCATCAGGTTAGCTGTGGCTTCGTCATTCACATTCCACAACGAAACAGCGACCCGTTCCGCACCGGCATACATAAATCCTCTAGATAGGCCGATAATGCCCTCCCCGCTGACCTGTTCACCGCGCCCGGTCTGGCAGGCACTCAGCACCACCAACTCCGCCGATAGTTTCAGGTTAAAGATATCGTGCAACCGCAGAAAGCCATCATCGCGGCGGTTGCCCTGTTCATCCACCAGGGATAGCACCACTCCCGAAAGCTGGGGGTTCACCGGATTGATAAAGCCATGGGTCGCCAGATGCACCACCCCATAGTCGCCTAGTTTTGGATCGGTCACCCAATCGTAGTTAGCCTCAAAGTCAAAGGCGGCGAGAGAACGGAGGTTGCGTTGCTGAGCTAGTTGCAGAATGCCGTCGGCTTCGGTGCGGGTAAACGGCAATGGCTGAATCGCTTGCAGATTCATATCCCGCAGGTTCCGCTCCGCTTCCCTGGGCAAGTCAGTGTTACTCGCCTGCTTGAGGCGTTCATCAGTGGGCTGGTAAACGGGGTCGGCCAACACTGCCACCGACAGCGGTTGTTCAGGGCGGTTGCCCAGTTGTTGACGCAGCACCGAGACCGCCGAGATCGAAGGCTGACTAAGGATTTCATACTGGCTCAGCAATGGCTCATACCGCTCTGCACCTGGAACCGCCAGTGCCGCGAAGGGAACTTCGGAGAGAATGCCATCCCCGGCTACTAGCAACCGTTTACCCTGGGTCCAGGCGGGCAGTTCTGGCAGAATCATCGTCGTCAGGGCCTGGGCCGGGCGTCTCACCAGACCCACCGGGCCAGGATTGGCCAGGGCATTGCGAAAGGTGCTGGCAGCCGTATTAATCTCTTCTCGACCGGGCAGGACAACGCTTTGAAATTGTTCTGGACCGACTATCCACAGGTAGCTTTGGTCTTCACCGAGGGCGTACTGTAGCAGCACGGTGTCATCATCAAGCACCTGTTGTTGAATCTGGTCTAAGGTGAGCGGACGCGGCTGCACGGTGTCGGCATAGGCAGGGCTGGCTCGGCGGATCTCTGCTAGGGTATTTTCAAGTTGTTGTAAGACGGTCTCGCTTTCCCGATCAATAGCGGCGGCTTCAGGCTGGGTGTAGTCGCCACTGCGCAGGGCAGTGCGACGACTTTCGATCTGTTGTAACTCGGTTTTCAGAGACTGTTCCTGGGTCAGCAGCGTTGGGTCAACCCCCTGACGAATATCCACATTGGCCTCGCTGAGCAGTTCGAGCAGTACCCTGGCCCGTGAGGCTTCACTGGTTTCAAAGGCCTCTTCAGGTCGCCCCAACTGCATCAACAGTTCGGTTTTGACCTGGTAGTAGCGTTGCACGGTGGCAAAGTAGCTAGAGCGCAGTTCGCCCGGACTAACGGCCAGGCGTAAATCTTCAATCAGAGTAATGGCAGCATTGATTTCGGTCAGGGCTTTGTCGAGCTGCCCCTGGGCCTGGTATAGCAATGCCAGGTTGCCTAACGTAGTCACTGCACCATCGCGATCGCCCACGGCTCGGCGTAGAGGCAATGCCTGCTGATAGTAATCCAGGGCAGTTTCTAACTCCCCTAACAAGGCATAAACATAGCCAAGATTGTTCAAGGTGTTGCCTTCGCCATCCCGATCACCTAAGGTTTGCTGGAGGGACAGGGCTTGTTGGTAATAGTCTAGGGAAGTTTGTAGTTCACCCAGATCATCGTAAACAGCTCCCATGTTGTTCAGCACAGTGGCTTGTCGCTGGGGATCTTTCAAAGCCTGGCTCAAGGATAAGGCTTGTTGATAGTAGTCTAAAGCGGTTGCCTGATCGCTCAGCGTGTAGTAAACGGTGCCAAGATTGGTGAGAGTCACGGCTTCGCCGTTGCGATCGCCGACGGCTCGTCTGATGGGTAGGGCTTGCTGATAATAGTCCAGGGCCGTTTCCCAATCTCCCAGGATATCGTAGACGCCACCAATGCTGTTGAGGGTGTCGGCTTCACCAAATCGATCGCCCACTGCTCGTTGTAGTGGCAATGCTTGTTGGTAGTAGTCCAGAGCGGTGGCCCATTCACCCAGCGAATAGTAAACTAACCCAATATGGCCCAGCGTATTGGCTTCGCCTGACCGATCGCCCACCTCTCGACGGATGGGCAAGGCCTGCTGATAATAGGCTAGGGCTGTTTGGCGTTCGCCTAGGTCGTTGTAAATTGTGCCAATGTTGCTGAGGGTCCTGGCTTCACCCGTGCGATCGCCCTCGGCCTGACTCAGGGTCAGGGACTGTTGGTAGTAGTCCAGCGCGGTTTGACGTTCGCCCAGAGCACTATAAAGGCGGCCTATATTGTTGAGCGTAACCGCCTCGCCCGCCCGATCGCCTACGATTCGCCGCAGTTGCAGTGCCTGCTGGTAGTAGTCAAGGGCAGTTTCGCGTTCACCCAAATCGTCATAGACCAGCCCCAGATTGTGCAGGGTTGTTGCTTCTTGTTGTTGGTCACCAGCAGCACGGCTTAACTGTAGGGCCTGCTGGTAGTACTCCAGCGCAGTGTCGCGTTCGCCAAAGATATCGTAAATCAGGCCGATGTTGTTGAGGGTGATGGCAGCCTCCTTCTGAGCCCCCATTTGTTGCCACAGAACTAATGCTTGCTGCCAAATATCTATGGCTTGACGTAGTGAGGTTTCACTCCCTTCCAGGTAAAGGCGCACACCTTCCTCATATAGTCGAGCGGCGCTAGCCAGATCGCCCTGCTGTGCGACTAAGGTATCTTCGCCCATAGCTAGTGCGGCGAGACTTGCCAAGGGTGTTAGCCAGAAAGCCACACCCAGACTCGAACTTAGCCCTATCGTCAGAATCTGCCGTTTTGACAGCATATATGGTTTATTCCTACCTATGCTTGAAGTTGAACGACTGAAAATAATCTGAGGCCCCTAACTGTCCATACTTATACAGAGCTTAAAGGGGCCAACAGTCAGACTACCCATTTTTTGAAGCAGGTAGTCTGACCTGGCCAGTTCCCTAAAGCCAGTTACCAATTGCCAATTGAATCAACTGGTGGATTATCTGAGTTGGGGGCAGTTTGTGCGATCTGGGGCGGAGAGCTGCCAGGCAGGTTAAAAAGTGGCCCTATCCGTCAGGATTTTCAGATATTGGACATGTAGTGTAGCAAAACCTGATTCTCCTACTTAACCCATCATCTCATCGAGCATGATCGGTCCATCCTTTATGCCAATGTTACCTTCAAATTTTTTAGGGTCAGTTCGGCTCAAAGCCTATGTTGCTAGCTTGCTGGCTACGGTCGGTACTGTTATCACAACGCTGCCGCTGTGGGCGCAGTCTACCCCTGCTGACGCTAGCCCTTCAGCCTTCTGCCAACTGATAGAAGGCCAGGGACCGTTTCTTGACGCTGACAGCGTCCCCGCTAATGACGATGATTTTCGAGATGCGATCGCACAAGGGGGACTCGACCAACCCTGCAACGTTTATGGTGAACGTTGGCAGCCCCTCAACTTCTTGATTGCCAGCCAAAGCCTGGAGAGTCAGACCCTTCTGATTCAGGCGGCTGTTGCCCAGGGGGCTGATGTCAATGGACAAGACGGCAACGGTAATACCCCGCTACACTATGCCAGTCAGTTTGAGACCGTGGCGCAGCTGCTGATCGACAACGGCGCTAACGTCAATGCCACAAACAACAGCGGCGATACGCCCCTGCATAACCTATATGGAGAAAAGTCTCGCCCAGTGATGCAGCTATTGTTGGATCAGGGCGCTGATATCAATGCCCGCAATCAGGAACAGTTTACGCCCCTGCACAGGGCCACCGCAGAAACGGTAGAACTGTTGCTAGCTAGCGGTGCCGACATCAACGCCCGTAACGATCAGAACTACACGCCGCTGCACTATGCGGTCACGCTTCCTGCTGTGGCGATGGTGCTGATTGAGGCGGGGGCCGACCTCACCCTGCAAAATGACCAGGGTGCGCCGATTCATTCCACCAGTCTGAACCCCACAGTGTTGACGGCCCTGTTAGACGGGGGTGTGGATGTTAATCTGACGAACCAACAGGGGGAAACACCGCTGCATCGCCATCGGTTTAACCCTGAGTTGACCCAGATACTGATTGAGCGCGGTGCAGATGTTAATGCTCAAGACCGCCAGGGTCGAACACCCTTATTTGAGGTCAATATTGAGGTGGCACGGCAGCTGGTAGCGGCGGGGGCCGACCTCACCCGGCAAGATCACCAGGGTCGCACGGCGCTGCACCAGGCGGCCATCGAAGAAAACAGCTTTTGGGGCATTGAACTGACGGAACTGTTCTTGAGCCAGCCGGGAAGCGAGGCGCTGCTGGCCGTGCGCGACAACAACGGTGAGACCGCGCTGGACATCGCTCAACGGCTGGACAAAACCGAGATTGTCAATCAGCTCCAAGCCGCTGAGGCAGTAACGGAGCGCAACAGGGCAGAGGTGCCACTCATACAAGCCGCTGAGGTAGTAACAGAGCGCAGCAGGGCAGAGGTGCCACTAATACAAGCCGCTGAGTTAGTAACGGAGAGCAACAGGGCAGAGGTGCCACTAACGGCCGTAACAGGCGGGACCCTTGCGACCCTGCAACAACTTCTCCAGGCGCAGGACTGGGCGGCAGCAGACCGCGAGACACGGCGACTGTTAGATCCCTATTCGGTGTCCAGTCCATCTGCGGATGCGGCTCCATTTGTCACCCCAGCAGTTCTGATTCGCGCCATTGACCAGGCCTGGCTGGAGGCCAGTGACGGGCACTTTGGCCTGAGTGTACAGTTGCGGCTGTGGCAGGCGGCCCAGGCCGCCCATCCCGACGATCGCTATGCAGCGGTGAATGATTTTCGCGATCGCATCGGCTGGAAAATTCCGGCTCTCCGTCAGGAAACTGACTTTATCAGCAGCGATTGGCGCAACGAGTCGGAGCTCACCTATAGCTTGCAGGCTCCCGAGGGACATTTGCCCTGGGCCGGGGTCTCAGATGCAGTGGTGCAGGATTTGGCCGTGCCTGGTCCTGGCGAACACTGCGGTAGCTGCACGATTGATGCCATGCACCTGCGCGATGGTCGGTTTTATGGCCGCATTCCCGAGCTGATGGCTGCGGTGGCAACAGCGATGAATGCGCCCGCCGACTCTTCCTGGCAATCGCCCCAAGTGCGATTCACCCTTGACCTGGCGGCGCTATTCCCAGGCGCTCAGTCGTCTGAGGGTATATGGCCCCACACAATTGCGATTAGCCCCGACAGTCAACTGCTGGCCGTGAGCGCGACCACAGACGTAGCCGATTATCAGGCCGCTTTGGCGCTGTGGAACCTGACGACTGGCACTCGCCGCATTACCCTGTTGGAACCGGCCAGACTGCGGGCCGAGACACTGGCCTTTAGCCCTAACGGTCAAACCCTGTGGGCCGGGTTAGACAGTGGTGAGCTGGCAATCTGGGACACAGACCGGGGTGCGCTCATCCAGCAGTGGGACGCCCATCGGGGCGAGGTGAAGGCGATCGCATTTAGCCGCGATGGTGCCTATGTTTATACTGGCGGCGCAGATGGCACGGTCAAAATCTGGTCGCCCAGCGGTCAGCTTTACCAGACCCTGCGGCTGTCTGCGGGGGAAGTCAACCCCGGCTCGGTACAGGCACTGCTGATCAGTCCTAACGGTAGACAACTGGCCGTGTCCACCGGACGCACAATTCAGCTCTGGGGTACCGATGGTCGGCTGATTAAAGTCACCACTCAAATCACGGATCAAACCGATATTGCCTACGACGCCTTGTCCCTGGCCCATAGTATGGCCTTTAGCCCCGACAGCCGCTATTTTGCCACCCTCGACACCGATCACAGCGTCAAGCTGTGGAACGCGGAGACTGGGGCTCGGGTGATTACCCTGCAAAGCCCTGACCCGGTAGGGGCTCTGGCCTTTACCCAGGATGGACAGAGCCTGCTAGTGCGCAACCACCAGCAGTCGGTGACGTACTGGAATTTGCAGACCTACGAACGCGATCGCACCCTCTCCATTGCCACGGTGGACAGACAGCATGCCATTTTCCTCTCACAGCCGATTACCCTTAGCCCCGACGGTCAAACCTTTGCGGTGCCGTTCCTGCAGGACTCGGCAGAGCCGTTCCTGTGGGACTCGTTCGGTTCTCCCGCTGTAGTGGATATTCGCCGTACCAGCGACGGTGAACGGTTGACCGTGTTGGAAGGAAGCCTCACCGCGCACTTTAGCCCCGACAACCGCTGGCTTGTGACTCAGGGCTATAGCGTACAAATCTGGTCTCCCCAATAGATGTAGATGTGGGTAGCGCAGGATGATGATCCACGGAAGACAAGCAATTGGCCTGGGGCTACTGGTGGTGGGCTGTCTGTCTGCCTGTCAAGGGCCTTGGTTTGTCGCCGGGGCTGACTACAAGCCATTAACAGAGCAGCTCCAGGCGCAAAACTGGCAAGCCGCAGATGCGCTGACCCTGCAACTGCTGCTAAGGGGTAGCGATCGCGTTCAGGAAGGCTGGCTGGCTGAAGCGGATGTTGTGGCGCTGGACTGCTCCACCCTACTAACCATCGATCGCCTTTGGACGGTGCATAGCCAGGGTCGGTTCGGCTGGAGTCGTCAGCAACAGATCTGGCGGGCCGTAGGCGGGGGGGACTATGCTCCAGCGATGGCGATTGCCTTTGGCGAACGGGTGGGCTGGCGCGAGTTGTCGACTCCCCAGTGGCGCTCCTATGAGATGCTGACCTTTGCGACCGATGCTCCGGTGGGTCATTTGCCTGCGACCACGGGTAACGGGGTCAGCGGTGCGGTTTGGGGCGGTGTCGCCACCCTCGGCCAGCGGTTACAAGCCTGTCAGGCACCCGCGATGGTTACCCTGCTGCGAGAGGATTACTATGCCACTTGCGATCGCACCCCGAGCGCCGACCCCTGCCGCCTCAAAGCCGCCACCGAACGTTGGGGAGAGACCGCCGACTGGGGTGGCGTAGGCCTACCTCAGCACCTGACCGAGCTAGAGCAAGCCCTGGCCCAGCACCGCTGGATTGCCGCCGACAACATCACGCGGATTTTGTTCGATCACTATCGTCAGGCCCACTGGGCCGAATTTGGCGGCACCGATGGCCATCAACTGATTCCCTGCTATCTACTGACCGCCATCGACAGTCTATGGATGGACTATTCCCGAGGGCACTTTGGCCTCACCGCTCAGGCCGAAATCTTAGGAGACTTGAAACTCTTGCCTGCCGAGAACCACCCGCTCAGCCGAGAACAAATGCTGGTCTTTTATCAGGCAGTGGGCTGGCCAGAACGCCCGCCCGATAGATTTGAGAGTCCCTATCAATCGGCCTATGATGCGGTGTCACCTGAGCAAGTTCCCAAGGGGCATTACCCGTACTACATGGGCTATAGTTTCTCAACCTACGGCTCGGGCTACGACGAAAGATGGCGGTGGCATCTCGACCAGAGTTGCGGTTTTAACTCGCAGATCAGGGGATAAAATTCAGCGATCCAGCCTCAAGAACGGTCAATTCGTTGAGGCTAGACGGCAGCTGCAACGGATGGATGGCGCGATCTCACTATATTTGGCAGATGATTGCGATCGCATCCACAGTCTCATTGGTCACCTCCAGCTCCATCGTGCAGGCGACTTCCGTGTTTGTGTACTGCCAATAGTCCGCATCTGCTCGGGGGTCTACCAGGGGTGCCCCGTAGATCCGTTCTACTTCAGAGACGTCCATACCAGGGCAAATGCCCGAGGGTGTGCAGTAGCTGGAGCTGACACTGCGGAGGTTGAGCGCCGCATCTTCATAAAAACTAACGGACAGACCCCGGTAGGTGAATCGAGCAGAAAAGGGACTGGTTCGATCGATCTGATCGGGTTGGCCCAGGGCTGCAATCACTTCGGCTTCCCTAGCACCGGATTCCACACCGCCCAGGGAGAGTTCATCAGACGAGAGTTTACCAACGCTGCTGTGAGCTTGCCAGCCATTGGCCGTACAGATGCCGCCCCCCTCGGGTACGTTGTCACTGTGGCACCAGTAGTTTTCCCCGTCAAACACATGGCCAGGGTTGATGGCAGTGAGCTGGCTAGTGGGTTGCCATTCATGCTCTCCGCCTTCGTCGTAGTAGCGGTATTGATCGCCGCGTACCTCTAGCCCCTGACCGGTGCCGCCCATCGCGTAGTAGCCATCGGTAATGCGGCGGCCTGTAGTGTTTTGCTTGGTCTGACTGGGGCCATCGTTGGGTCGGGCGGTGGTGGTGAGAGTGTCGTTGGCGTGGGGAGACTCCGCTGGGGCAGCGGTTTCATCATCGGAGGCCGCTACTCGCTCACTGGCAGCGACCGGATTGGTTGCAGCGCTGGCTTGGGTTTCAGCCGTGGCAGCGGGTTTACCACAGCTGTAGAGAGTCAGAGTCAAGGCTGTGGTTAGTAGCAGCGTACGGGCACGTAGGGAAAAAATGTTGGGTGTCATAATAGCCAAGAATTCGGTTAAGTGCGAAAGGATAATAGAGCAGGAGAAAATCTGAGTCAGCAGGCTGGGCTGGTTCAGGTTGCCTTGTCATTGAACTGATCAAGGCTGGCATTCGATTGTCAAGGAAGCCATTTTGTCTTCATCATCAACATCGATTTTCAGCCAGCAGCTACCGGCTTCAGACGGGTAATACTCCAGGTATTGCCCATCTTCTCGATCAACCACAACAGGGTCACCGTATCTGGCACGGGCACGCTCAAACTTCATATTGGGGCAGACGCCACTGGGAGTACAGTGGATCGAGTTGGTGCTGTAGATTTCAATCACCCTGCCGTCGTAAAAGTAAACGGTGAAGTCGGTGTACTCAAACCTACGCTCGACCGGATCTTCGACAATGTGATTGGGTTGGCCGAGAAAATCGAGCTCGGCCAGAACGGTTGCCTCATCATCACCGGGACGGATACCCCCTAGGGATAGTTCACTTTCGGAGAACTCTATCTCTCCTGGAAAGGGGACTTGTTGCTTAGGGGCATCGGCTGTTGTGGCTTCGCTGAAGAGGGGTTCTGATGGAACTTCAGGATCTGCCGCTGGCTCAGGCGCACCTGGAGTGAGAGCATCGTCCGGCGTAGGGACTGGATTTGAGGCGGTATGCGATGGGGATGCCGGCAGTGTTGCTTGGGTGCAGGCGGTGGTTGCGATCGCAAGCCCACCAGTGAGTATCATGGCAAGCAGAAGCCGTATCCCGAAGCCAACATTTCCTGGCGTTGTCGTTGTTATCATGGTGTCTTTCTAAAAACAGTTGACGTGACCGAACTGACAGGGGAGGGACCTTCCTGCTTAGGAGCTTTCCTGGTTAAGGATTAGGAAGATCCCTGACTGATTTGCCACTGACTCACTCCTGAAGGAGGATTAGCGGGCCATAAAGGCAGCTGACTGCCAGCGATACACAGGAACCCCACCGTTAACAATATCTGTATCCACCCCATTGGGCAGCGTTACTGTTTCATACAAAGGGGTGCTGCGAGCATGGAGACCCACCAGATAATAGTTACCATCACTAAAGAGAGCGAAAATCGGTCCCCCGGATGCCCCCGGATTGGTATCGCAATCGTGGATCAGGGTTTCTTCTAGCTCATCGCCAGCGGGCCATACCCCCAAAATGCTACAGGTCTGATCAACCCCAGCGGTCTCCGTGGGTTGGCCCCACTCCTGGAGAGTCTCCGTCGGGAAGTCGCCCGCATAGCCCAACAGATTAATGCTTTCGAAGGTTGAGTCAATCACGGCTGGGTCTTCAAAGTTCAGGTCCCGCCAGCCCATATAGCCGTAGTAATCACCCAGGGGGGCTGCCAGGCTCAAGACGGCCCAATCATCTTTGGGCAGTTCATGGCCGGTGGACCAGCCCGTCTGATAGGCAATAATCTCGGTTTCGTCTAATGAGACCCCGTCAATTAATCCGGGTTTAAATATTAGCTTCAGACCGATCGCAGCGTTTCCCTGGATCAAACCAGAGTAGTCAGCCGGTTCGATAAAGGTATCCACCAGTTCACCGGATTCATCTTGTAGGGCCAAAATCAGGCAATGGGAATTGGTTAAAATCGCTGCTGGGGCAATCAGGGTGGCCGTACAGGTGGAGGTGGCTTCACCCTGGATTTGCCACTCTAACCGTCCCATGGCTACCCAGGGAAATTCCCGCGAGAGAACGGGTAGCCGCTCATCTGCACCGATCACCACCCGACTGTCATCGTAGGGGGCATCGCTTTGGGTAATGTCTTCGGGCAGCATTGTGGCACCGTCGGTCTCAGCATCAAACGCCAGGTCAATCATGCCTGGTCCGTCAGGGACTTGAGCCATCGCAGGCACATTGAATCCCAGAAGAATTGTCAACAGTGTCACCAGCAGCAGCGCGATAAATTTTTTACGGATGAATCGATTCAGCATAACAGTCTTTTTAGAGGGTAATTTGAAGGGATTATTCGACAGTTTGACTTTGGTAGAAGACCCCTTTTGCCCGGTATCAAAAATGGATACGAGCTGCTATCGCCACTCCCCTTGCAGAGTAAAAGCAGCCCAGTAGTAGGGGCTTTGGCCCGCTTCCCACATGTCAAGCTGGGCGGCTCTCAGAGCCGCTGCCGGAGACTGGTTTTCTTCGAGTAAATAGCGATAGAACTCGGTCATCAGGTTAGCTGTGGCTTCGTCATTCACATTCCACAATGAAACGGCGACCCGTTCCGCACCGGCATACATAAATCCTCTGGATAGACCGATAATGCCCTCGCCACTGACCTGTTCCCCGCGCCCAGTCTGACATGCGCTTAGCACCACCAACTCCGCCGATAGTTTCAGGTTAAAGATATCGTGTAGCCGCAGAAAGCCATCATCGCGGCGGTTGCCCTGTTCATCCACCAGGGATAGCACCACCCCCGAAAGCTGGGGGTTCACCGGATTGATAAAGCCATGGGTCGCCAGATGCACCACCCCATAGTCGCCCAGTTTTGGATCGGTTACCCAGTCGTAGTTGGCCTCAAAGTCAAAGGCGGCGAGAGAACGGAGGTTGCGTTGCTGAGCCAGTTGCAGAATGCCGTCGGCTTCGGTGCGGGTAAAGGGCAATGGCAGAATCGCTTGCAGGTTCATATCCCGCAAGTTCCGCTCCGCTTCCCTGGGCAAGTCAGTGTTACTCGCCTGCTTGAGGCGTTCATCAGTGGGCTGGTAAACGGGGTCGGCCAGCACTGCCACCGATAAGGGTTGTTCAGGGCGGTTGCCCAACTGGTGTCGCAGAACAGAAACCGCAGAAATTGAAGGCTGACTGAGAATTTCATGTTCACTGAGCAGTGGCTCATACTGCTCTGCGCCGGGAACTGCCAGGGCGGCGAAGGGTATTTCTGAGAGGATGCCATCCCCAGCCACCAGCAGACGTTTTCCCTCGGCCCAGGCAGGAAGTTCCGGCAGAATCATCGCCGTCAGGGTTTGAGCAGGGCGTCTCACCAGACCCACCGGGCCAGGATTGGCCAGGGCATTGCGAAAGGTGCTGGCAGCGGTATTAATCTCTTCTCGACCGGGCAGGACAACACTTTGAAATTGTTCTGGACCGACTATCCACAGGTAGCTTTGGTCTTCACCGAGGGCGTACTGTAGTAGCACGGTGTCATCATCAAGCACCTGTTGTTGAATCTGGTCTAAGGTGAGCGGACGAGGCTGCACGGTGTCGGCATAGGCAGGGCTGGCTCGGCGGATCTCTGCTAGGGTATTTTCAAGTTGTTGTAAGACGGTCTCGCTTTCCCGGTCGATAGCGGCGGCTTCAGTCTGGGTGTAGTCGCCACTGCGCAGGGCAATGCGACGACTTTCGATCTGTTGTAGCTCGGTTTTCAGAGACTGTTCCTGGGCCAGCAGCGTTGGGTCAACCCCCTGACGAATATCCACATTGGCCTCGCTGAGCAATTCGAGCAGGACCCTGGCCCGTGAGGCTTCACTGGTTTCAAAGGCTGCTTCCGGTCGCCCCAACTGCATCAGAATATGAGTTTTCAGTTGGTAATAATTCTGTACGGTGGCAAAGTAGCTAGAGCGGAGTTCGCCGGGGCTGATATCGAGGCGCAGGTCTTCAATCAAGGTAATGGCATCATTGATAGTTTCAAGGGCATCGTCAAGTTGCCCCTGAGTTTGATAAAGGTGCGCCAGATTGCTTAAGGCATTCGCTTCCTGAGGGCGATCGCCCACGGCCTGGCTCAGGGGCAATGCCTGTTGATAGTGTTCCAGGGCTGATTCTGGCTTACCCAAGCTATAGTAGACAGCGCCAATATTGTTGAGGGTAACCGCCTCACCTGCCCGATCACCTACTGCTCGTCGGAGCGGCAGGGCCTGTTGATAGTAGTCTAAAGCGGCAGTCCAATTACCTAACCTACCGTATGCTCGTCCAGTATTGGTCAGAATAGAGGCCTCACTCCTGCGATCGCCCACGGCTCGACTCAGAGGCAACGCCTGTTGATAATGTTCCAGTGCTGTTGCGATCTCGCCCAGGGTCTCGTAGACAGAGCCCAGGTTGGTCAACGTTGTCGCCTCTAAGGCGCGGTGTCCTACCGCCCGGCTCAAGGATAAAGAGCGTTGATAATAATCCAGAGCGGTTTCTGGATCACCTAAAGAATCATACAGGAGTCCAATATTATTAAGGGTGACAGAAACTTCTCGACGATTGTTGATTGCTTGAAGCAGGGACAATGCCTGTTGATAGTGATCTAGCGCAGTTTGTCGCTCCCCCAGGGAATCGTAAGCAGATCCAATATTGTTAAGGGTCACCCCTTCTTTAAACTGATCTCCAATTTCACGGTGTATCACCAGGGCCTCTTGGTAATAATTCAGCGCCGCTTGTGACTCGCCTGAGTCATTATAGACCAACCCCATAACCGTCAACGTAACGGCTTCGCCTGCGCGATCGCCTACGGTTTGTCGCAGGGCCAGTGCCTGTTGTAAATAGTCCAGGGCAGTTTTCCCTTCACCGATCTCGTTGTAGACCGCCCCAATATTGTTCAGGGCAATGGCTTCACTGGCCGTGTCGCCCATCGCCTGCCACAATGCCAATGCCTGTTGGTAATGGGTCAAAGCACTGTTCTGTTCCCCTAGGTCATTGTAAATACTGCCGATCCTGTTCAGGGTCATGGCTTCCTGCTGCCGATTACCTAACATTTGATAGAGTTGCAGCGCCTGCTGCTGATGGGCTAGCGCAATATCCCACTGGCTGATTGCCTGATAGGAAGCGGCTATGTTACTGAGGGTAACGGCTTCACCAGGGCGATCTCCCACAACTTGCCGCAACGGTAAAGATTGTCGGAAATATTCCAATGCAGTTTCTTGCTCACCCAATGCCTGGTAGACGGCTCCAATGTTGTTGAGGGTTGCAGCTTCTTGCTCTTGATAACCCACAGCCTGACTCAAGGATAGGGCTTGCTGGTAATAGTCCAGGGCGGTTTCTTGCGCTTTCTGCTGAAAGTAGATCAGGCCAATGTTATTGAGGGTAACGGACTCACCCGCGCGATCGCCTACGGCCCGCCGCAGCGGCAGCGCTTGTTGATAATAAGCCAGCGCAGTTTCATGGTCACCCAAAGCACTGTAGGTTAACCCTATGCCATTGAGGGTAGTTGCTTCTCCCGCCTGATTGCCTGTGGCTCGCCGCAGCGGCAGTGCTTGTTGATAATAAGCCAATGCCGTTTCCCAGTCGCCCAGGGAATAGTAAGCTGCACCAATATCATTGAGGACAACAGCCATCTCGTGCTGGGCGTTAACGCTTTGCCAGAGGGATAGCGCCTGCTGCCATCGTTCGATTGCCTGACGCAGCGATGCTTCACTACCTTCCTGGTATAGGCGATCGCCCTCCTGATACAGCCGATTGGCTTCAGCCAAGTCAGCCTGCTGCCCAAGGACAATATCGCCGTCCGTAGCCAGCGCAGTGAGTTCTGCTACAGGCATTAGCCAGAAAGCCGTACTCAGTCCTAAATTTAACCCTATCGCTAGAATCTGCCGTTTTGACAGCATATATGGTTCATTCCTACCCAATGCACGAAATTTGAACGACTAATCACGATTTGATTCCACTGATGGCTTCATACTCATACAGCGCTTGAGGGAGCCAACAGTCAGATTACCCAGGTTGAAACAGACAATCCGCCTGACTCACGATCCCTATCGCCACTCGCCTTGCAGGGTAAAGGCAGCCCAGTAGTAGGGACTTTGCCCGTTTTCCCACATAGAAAGCTGGGCAGTTCTGAGGGCCGCCGCCGGGGATTGGTTTTCTTCCAGTAAATAGCGATAGAACTCAGTCATTAGGTTGGCTGTGGCTTCGTCATTCACATTCCACAACGACACCGCCACCCGTTCCGCACCGGCATACATAAATCCTCTGGATAGGCCGATGATGCCCTCACCTCTGATCTGTTCACCGCGTCCGGTCTGACAGGCGCTTAGCACCACCCACTCCGCCGATAGTTTCAGGTTAAAGATATCGTGAACTGCAGCAAGCCATCATCGCGGCGGTTGCCCTGTTCATCCACCAGGGATAGCACCCCCTCCCCGAAAGTTGGGGATTGACTGGATTGATAAAGTCGAGCTAAGAAGAGGTTTAATTAATGGGGGAAACGGTCTGTTCTGCCAGCCAGCCTTTGCAGTAAAAGTCTAAAATGGGCGGAATTTGATTGAGTGAAATCTCTTTTACATCTGTATCAGCTAACGGGAAGCCTGGACTTCCCTGAGCCGATTGGGAGGCTGCTTCTTTGAGTGCGATCGCATAACCCTCTTCAAAAACAGGTGCAAACAGAGAGGTCGTGATCGACTCAGTTGCTCGGTTGGCACAGGCTTCTAACACCTTGGCTGCTGGATTATTCTCAATCACATGCTCAATACTGTGGTTGGTCGATTCCGTAACGACGCTACTAATCAGAATTGCAGCCACTTCGCGATCATGAGCCGCTTTCTCACTGGCGCTGGACTCGCTATTGTCAGAGGTGGGTGAGCAACCTGCTAAAACCGTTAACAAAACTGAAATGCTGATACTGGCTATAAGACGGTTGTTGTGACTGAAATTATTCTGTTTGAGATTCTGACCAGAAATTGACATCATCGTTTTGCTTACCAATTTTACGGGCCAATAGCAGCCCAAAACAAAACTATCCGAAGTGTGTGCCTATCGATAGTACCCTTTAGGGTACTGATGAAAATCTGTCAAATTCCCTTTATTTGAGGTGTTTGGGCTTTCTCGGAGGAGTCTTCGTGAAGACCGACGGCCCGGGCAAAGAAGGCTTTGGTCCCGGCCATATCTCGGGTGGCACTGAGGCCAGCATCGAGGAGGTTGCCATCCTCATCAATGCCCCGATAGAGATAGCACCACACACCGTTTACTTGAATGAAAGTTGCGTCAATCAACCAGATCTTACCGACTTGGCCTTTTTGTTTTGTTCGGATCTGCTCCGTAAAATGAGGCAGAAAACGTTCCTCCCAATCTCGTACGGTTTTATGGGTGAACTGGAAGCCCCGAAGTAAAAAGAACTCGGACACATCCATGCTAAGCACCCTTGATACAGGTCCTCAAAATGGAGCTTTGTGCTCATTATTCAGGAAATACTGGGTTAAATCACTATTCACGACACTGTTCTATAGGTGCAAAAACTGCCCAATCCTACCCGTTGTCATCACCCTACAAACCACAGCAGAGATCTTAGACACCATACATAATAATTGATAGTGCTACTGCTAAGTTAGGTACTGAAAGGGCTACAGCTATTAAGCTAGATCTTTTCTAAGCAACTACCAGCATATTGCCCATCTTCCCCATGACCCCCACCCTCATCCTTAGAAACTGCACCCTCGACCACGCCCGCCTCGACATCGCCATCGAAGGCGATACCATCATCGCCATTGCCCCGCATCTGGAGATGACTGCCCCCACCGAAATCGACATCTCTGGCCAGCTGGTCAGCCCCCCCTTCGTCGAATCCCACATTCACCTAGACTCAGCCTTAACCGTCGGTCAACCGCGCCACAACCAAAGCGGTACTCTATTTGAAGGCATCGAAATCTGGCGCGATCGCAAGCAAACCCTAACCACGGACGATGTCAAACACCGGGCCATCGCCGCCCTCAAACTCATGGCCAGCCAGGGTACCCTATTTGTCCGTAGCCACGTCGACGTCAGTGAACCCAACCTCACCGCCCTAGAGGGTCTGCTCGAAGTGCGCGATCTAGTCAAAGGCTGGATCACATTACAGATCGTCGCTTTTCCCCAAGACGGCATCTACAGTAACCCTAAAAATGGCAGTCCCAAAAACGACGAACTGATCGAAGAAGCCATCATCCTGGGAGCTGATGCCGTCGGCGGCATTCCCCACTACGAACTCACCCGCGAAGACGGCGTCCGCTCGGTCCATCGCATCTTTGAGCTAGCCGAAAAATATAACCGATTGATCGACATCCACTGCGACGAAATCGACGACGACCAATCTCGCTTTCTCGAAGTGGTCTCCGCCTGTGCATTGCAAACGGGCCTCCAAGAAAAAGTCACCGCCAGCCACACCACCGCATTTGGCTCCTATAACGACGCCTATGCCCTTAAACTCATGGGCTTTCTCAAACGCTCTGGGATTAACTTCATCGCCAACCCGTTAATCAACATTACCCTCCAGGGCCGCACTGATACCTATCCCAAACGCCGGGGCCTCACCCGCGTTAAAGAGTTGTGGCAGGCCGGACTGAATGTGAGCCTCGGTCATGACTGCATCCAAGACCCTTGGTATGGCCTCGGCACCGGCAACATGCTCGACGTCATCTCCATGGCCGTCCACCTATGCCAAATGACCGGCCTCGAAGAAATGGATGCCTGCTATGACATGGCCACCACCCACGGAGCCCGCACGCTGAACCTACAGGACTCCTACGGCATAGCGGTGGGGAAACCGGCCAACCTGATTGTGTTAGACAGCAGCGATAAGTATGACGCCATCCGCCGTCGACCCACCGTCAGCCATGTCATTTCCCGTGGGCAAGTGCTGGTGGAAACCGCGTCACCCCAGGTTAAATGGCAGCGGGATGTGGACTGATGGGCCAGACGGCACGCCTGATGTCGCAAAAGGACAAAGAGCGTGACAGAAAATACAAACTTAAACTTTACTCAGTGGAAGGTGTGGAAGAGTATCGGATACCCCATGGCATGGGTGTTGTTGCTGCATCCTTTTTGCCCTGGTCAACACGACATGACTAAGCTCTATGACTTACTATAAATAAATGTTGTGATTGTACTAGTACTAATTTATTAGTTTCGGTATGATCTATCTGCCTGCGCTGTAATCCCCATTTGCCCCCATGCCCCAGTCAAAGACCTCTAAAACGGCCAAGACAAGCAAATCCAGCAGCAATGGTAAGGCTTCTAGCCAGCAGGCCAGTGGCAAAGCCGCCCCTGGTAAGGCCAGCACAAATGGCAAGGGTGCCACGGCTGGCAAGGGTGGCAAGGGTGCCACGGCTGGCAAAGGTGCCACAGCTGGCCAGACGGCTCCACTCACCAACCTATCGGACTCCCTGATCCGCATTCGCGGTGCCCGTCAGCACAACCTGAAGAACATCAATCTGGACCTGCCCCGCAACCAGATGATTGTGTTTACTGGCGTTTCTGGTTCCGGTAAGTCCTCCCTCGCCTTCGATACGATTTTTGCTGAGGGGCAGCGGCGCTATGTGGAGTCCCTCAGTGCCTATGCCCGACAGTTTTTGGGTCAGGTGGATAAGCCTGATGTGGACTCCATTGAGGGGCTGAGTCCGGCCATTTCCATTGACCAGAAGTCCACCTCCCACAACCCCCGATCGACGGTGGGTACGGTGACGGAAATCTATGACTACCTGCGACTGCTCTACGGTCGGGCCGGGCAACCCCACTGTCCCCAGTGCGATCGCTCTATTGCACCCCAGGCCATTGACCAAATGCTGGACCAGGTGATGGCGCTGCCGGACCGTACCCGGTTTCAGATTTTGGCTCCGGTGGTGCGGGGCAAGAAAGGGACCCATGCCAAATTACTATCGGGCTTAGCGGCGGAAGGGTTTGTGCGGGTGCGGGTGAACGGCGAAATCCGAGAGCTGAACGACAACATTGAGCTGGCTAAGAATAAGACCCATGACATTGAGGTGGTGGTGGACCGCCTGGTGAAGAAGGACGACATCCAGGAACGGCTGGCGGATTCTTTGGCTACCTGTCTGAAGCGGGCTGAGGGCATTGCCATTATTGATATCCTGGAAGACCGCAAGCCGGACAATGTGGTGCCGCTGAAGGGCAAAGGGAAGGCCAAGATGCCCATGGCAGCAGAAGCGGAGGGGGATTATGGCGGTAAACTACCGTCGGAGCTAGTTTTTTCTGAGAATTTTGCCTGTCCCGAGCATGGGGCGGTGATGGATGAGCTGTCTCCCCGGCTGTTTTCGTTTAATTCGCCCTATGGCGCTTGCCCCGACTGCCATGGTTTGGGTAGCCATCGGCGGTTTAATGCGGAACTGGTGGTGCCGGACCCGAGCTTGCCAGTGTATGCTGCGATCGCACCCTGGTCCGACAAGGACAACACCTACTACTTCTCCCTGCTCTACAGCGTCGGCAAAGCCTACGGTTTCGAAATTCAATCCTCCTGGGAGAGCCTCACCGATGAACAGCGGCACATTATCCTCCACGGTTCTCCCGACAAAATTTACATCGAAACCGACTCCCGCTACCGCGACAAAAAAGGCTACGAACGTAAATATGAAGGTGTCCTACCCATTCTGGACCGGCAGTACCACGAGAGCACATCTGATCTCTACAAACAAAAGTTAGAGAAGTATCTCGTCGACCAAGTCTGTGAAACCTGTCACGGAGCCCGGCTGCGGCCAGAGTCCCTAGCGGTCAAACTGGGACCCTACAACATTCTCGACTTCACCAGTGTTTCCATCCGCGACTGTTTGAACAATGTTGAAGATGTCATGGGGAGCAATGGCGGTGAGCCTCTCCTGACTAAGAAACAGCTGGCCATTGGTGAGCTGGTGCTGAAGGAAATCAAAGCCCGACTCACCTTTTTGTTAGATGTGGGATTGGACTACCTCACCCTGGACCGGACCGCCATGACCCTCTCCGGCGGCGAGGCCCAGCGCATTCGCCTAGCTACCCAGATCGGGGCAGGGCTGACGGGTGTGCTATACGTTCTAGATGAGCCCAGTATTGGTCTACACCAGCGGGATAACGAACGCCTCCTAAAGACCCTCAACCGACTGCGCAATTTGGGCAATACCCTGATCGTCGTGGAACATGACGAAGACACCATTCGCGCGGCGGACCACCTAGTGGATATTGGCCCCAGGGCGGGAGTCCACGGTGGTGACATTGTTGTTAATGGCGATATTAATGACCTGCTAAACAGTAAAGAATCCCTCACAGGGGCCTATTTGTCTGGGCGCATGGGGATCGACACGCCCGCTGAACGGCGACCCGGCAACAGTCGTAAGCTGCTCATTCGCAATGCCCGCCGCAACAACTTGCAGAATATCGATGTTGATATTCCCCTGGGTAAGTTTGTTTGCATTACCGGTGTGTCGGGGTCTGGAAAATCCACCCTCATTAATGAGCTGCTGTACCCGGCCCTGCAGCATAACTTTGGTAGCAAAGTACCGGAACCCAATGAAATGGAGCCCATTCAGGGTCTGAGTGCCCTAGATAAGGCCATTGTGATTGACCAGTCCCCCATTGGCCGCACCCCCCGTTCCAATCCGGCCACCTACACGGGGGTGTTTGATGTGATTCGGGATCTGTTTTCTGAGACGATCGAGGCCAAGGCTCGGGGCTATAAGCGGGGACAGTTCTCTTTTAATGTGAAGGGTGGCCGTTGCGAAGCCTGTGGGGGGCAGGGGGTGAATGTCATTGCCATGAACTTTCTGCCCGATGTGTATGTGCAGTGCGAGGTGTGCAAAGGGGCACGCTATAACCGTGAGACATTGCAGGTCAAGTACAAGGGCAAGACCATCTCAGATGTGCTGAATATGACGGCGGAAGAGGCGTTGCACTTCTTTGAGAATATCCATAAGGCAGCCAGCAAGCTACAGACCATGGTGGATGTGGGGCTGGGCTATATTCGTCTGGGACAGACGGCTCCCACCCTCTCTGGTGGAGAAGCACAGCGGATGAAGCTAGCGTCTGAGCTGGCCCGGCGTTCCACGGGTAAGACCATGTATTTGATTGATGAGCCCACCACCGGACTGTCGTTTTACGATGTTCACAAGTTGTTGGATGTGGTGCAACGCCTAGTGGACAAGGGCAATTCGGTGGTGATGATTGAGCACAACCTGGATGTGATCCGTTGCTGCGACTGGATTATTGACCTAGGGCCGGAGGGTGGCGACCGGGGCGGAGAGATTATTGCCGAGGGGACACCGGAGGAGGTGGCCCAGGTGGAGAATTCCTACACGGGCCATTATTTGAAACATGTGTTGGCTCAACATCCACCTAAAGGATAGGCCGATTGGACGGGGTTGAAGCCGTTAGGTCTGAGCTAAACAGCGGGTTAATCAACCCGCTGTTTCAAGCCTAAGCGGCTGATTCGGTGGATGGCTCGCTATCCGCTGGAATCTGGCCTTCCAGTTCGGTAATGGCAGCATTCATAGCGGCTAGGTGGACCTGCATGCGATCGCGAGTAGCCTTAAGCCATTCCAGCCTCATTTTTTGGCAATGGGCATAGAAACTGGCATAGTCACCACGGGTACAGCTACCGGCAGCAGACGAGTTACAGAAAGGAAAAAACATGATGGCAGGTGATGAAAAGAGGTACGCCTATAAGCTAACAACTTTTTAAAAAGATGGCGATTGCTTAAAAGACGGTTAACGGCGCACCCGGCTCCATGTCTTATTCCCCGTAGTGATTGCCTCGGAGGGATGCAGTGGCGGCTGCATCTACCTTGAGGGTGACCGGGTCAATCTCCACCAAGTAGTCCCGCTTGGCCGATTCCACCGTCAGAAACCCATCCAGGACATCTTCCAAGATCATCGCTGGCTCACGTTCCAACGGGTTGCCGTAGCCGCCACCACAGGGGCTAATGGTACGCAACGTATCGCCAGGCTTAGTTTTACGACAGGGAAACTTAGACGGTAAAATTTGTACCCCCTCCCCCTCATGCCCCTCATGATTGGCATTGAAAACTTGCACCCCGCCCGGTGTACCGTCTTCTCCACCAAAAATGCCCCAGGGCGCATACTTATTCCCCTCACCCTCCAAAGACATTTGCCCCGGTGAGAGAAACTGCATATCCCTAATCGAGCCTAGCCCCCCGCGCCATTTCCCAGCACCGCTAGCATCTTCGATCAGCTCATAGCGGGTTACCCTGAGGGGTAAATGGGCCTCAATATCTTCGATAGGATTGTTACGGGTATTAGCATAAAGGGTATCCACCCCATCCATGCCATCCTTCCCATAGCGCCCCCCGTAGCTGCCCTCGGTAATATCCATATAGACCCAATAGTCTTCATCCAGGGCACCACTGTAGGACACCACCTTGATATTGCCAATGCCACCACTGATATTCTGGGGAGCCACCTGGGCCAGCACTTTCATCAAGGTATCCGCAACAATGTTGCCGGGACAGCAGCGGGCAATCACCGGAGCCGGATAAATGGGATTTGCCAGACAGCCCTTGGGGGCAACAATGTGAATGGGACGGGTCAAGCCAGAATTCTGGGGGACATATTCCATCAGGGCGGTATCGAGCAAGACGGACCGCAGGGTAACAAAAATGGCAATATCCACCGTGCCGACAAAGGGCATGTTGATGGGACGGTCATCGATTTGGGGCGCGGTGCCCGTGAGGTCGATGGTCATGTCGCTACCGTCAATGGTGACCGTAACAGCAATTTTTAAGTCTTTTTTACTGGGGTCTGGGTCGTCCAAGAACCCATCGATAAAACCCTCATCGTAGTAGGTGCCATCGGGCAGCTTGGCAATCGCCTGACGGATCATCCGTTCGGAATAGTTCATGAGGACTTCGCTGGCGGCAAGCACCGTATCTAGTCCATACTGATCCACCAGTTCTAGAAACCGTTGTTCACCCACTCGGCAGGCTGCCACTTGAGCTTCAATGTCGCCCACCACCACTTGGGCACTACGAATGTTTTGCCGCAGCATGCGCCAAACCTGACGGTTTTTGACACCCCTTTCGTAGATTTTTACGGCCTTGAACTGTAGCCCTTCAGCAAAGGCATCCACGGCATCCACAATGCCGCAACTGCCGGGAGACGATGAGCCAATATCCAGGTGATGGGCGGTGGTGAAGGAGTAACCAATCAGGTCTTCTCCACGGAAGATGGGAATACCAATGCCAATGTCTGGACCGTGGGAGGCCCCATAGTAGGGGTGATTGTGCAGAATGATATCACCGGGGTAAAACTCCTCTCCGTCTTCTGCCATGGCTTTGAGTACGCCTTGCATATAGCCAGGAATAGGGCCGAGCTGGAGGGGGGTACTATAGGCGCATTCGGCCAGCTGTTGACAGTCGGCATCGAGAATGGCGGCACCAAAGTCCTCGGACTCACGAATGATGCTGGAGTAGGACATGCGAGCCAGCTTGTGCCCCATTTCCAGGGCGATGCCGTTGAGGGCTCCGGCAATGACCTGGGCGGTGACGGGGTCGATTTTAGGGAGTTGGCGGAGTTGGGGAGGAGAGATTGTCATAGCAAGGTAACCGGCAATTTTGTAAGGAATGAGGATTTAAGTAGGGTACAAGCCAATCCCCTCCTGGGAGGGGAGAAAATAGTGGCTATGTGACCGAAGTGGCCATTTCTAGGGCTTTATCCACTAAGGACTCATTGGTTAAGCGAATGATTAGATTGCCGTTGGCTTCTACGGTTGTGCGGCTGTGGGGAGGTAACAGAATGGTGGAGTCTTTTTGGAAGATGACGGCGGGACCTTCGATTTGGGCTGCCATGGGTAATCGGTCTCGGTCAAAGAATTGGGTGGAATATTGTTCTAGCTGGCCGTTGACTCGGAAGTAGGTGACGGCTGTTTTTAACCAGGCGTCTTTCAAGTCTCCCTGGGTGGGTGCGGGGAAGTCTGAGAGTTTGGGCATGGGGCCGGTACCGGTGACCCTGAGGGTGACTAACTCCACCGGGTTTTCTGGGAAGGCATGGCCATACTCAGCGGTGTGGAGATCGTGGAACTGTTGCCAGACGGTTTGCAGGGCTGTCTCATCTAGCATGCCACTGGGTACTAGGGCTCGTAATTCGTAGCCTTGGCCCACATAGCGACAGTCGGCGAACCGTTGTAGGGTCATGTCTGTTTCGCTAAAGCCATCGGCCCTAAGTTGTTCTTTGACCTGATCTTCTAGGGCTTGTAAATCGGCGTTGAGTTTAGGCAGATTGGGCTCGGTGCTGAGGGTAAATTCGTTTTGGATCAGATCGTGCTTGAGGTCGGTGGTGAGGAGGCCCATGGCGGAGGTAATGCCGGGATAGCGGGGGACAATCACTTCGGGGATGCCCAGGGATAGGGCCACTTCAGCGGCATGGAGAGGGCCAGCGCCACCCTGGGCTACCAGGGCAAACTGCCGGGGGTCCTGTCCTTTTTGGATGGTGCGGGAGCGGATGGCATTGGCCATGTTGTTATTCACAATGGTGAGAATCCCGGCTGCGGTTTCGTAGAGGTCCAACCCCATGTGATCTGCCAGCGCCTGCACCGCCGCAAAGGCTTTCTCTGGGTAGATGGTCATTTCACCCCCGAGAAAATAGTCTGGGTCCAGCCGATTGAGCACTACATTGGCATCGGTCACAGTGACCTCGGTGCCCCCCTTGTCGTAGCAAACGGGACCCGGTTCAGCCCCAGCACTGCGGGGACCTACCCGAAACGCGCCGCCACCGTCGACATAGGCAATGCTGCCGCCACCGGCCCCAATGGTGTGCACATCGATCATGGGTACCATCACCGGGTATCCGGCAATCCAGGTATCCCGTGCGGTGGCTTCGGCAAAGCCCCGCTCGGTGACAATGCCAATGTCGGTGCTGGTGCCTCCCATGTCAAAAGTAATCAGTCGGTCTCGTTGAGACTGGGCACCAGCGGCTGCTCCGCCAAGCACGCCAGCGGCCAACCCTGATAGCAACAGGGTAACTGGCTGTTCTCCTGCCACCTCGGCAGTGGCCACCCCCCCGTTGGAGCGCATGATGTGCAGTTCGCCCCGCACGGATTGTTCTTTGAGGCTATGGCTGAGATTTTGGATGTAGCGTCTTACCTTGGGACCAACGAAGGCGTTAATACAGGCGGTGGTGAACCGTTCAAACTCTCGGAACTGGGGAAAGATGCTGGCGCTGGTGGTGATAAAGGCTTCAGGATAAAGTTCTTTAGCGATGGCCGCTACCCGTTCTTCGTGGCGGGAATCAAAGTACGAGTTGAGAAAACAAATGGCGATGGAGTCTACGCCAGCTGCTTTGAGTTCTAGGATGGCGGTTTTGGCTTCGGCTTCATCCAGGGGGGTGAGGGTGTGGCCTTTAGGATCGAGGCGTTCGGAGACGACTTTGCGATCGCGTCTTTTCACCAACGGTCTCGCCTGCCACGGAATATCCTGCATGATGGAATAATGCTGGGGGCGCTGGTGTCGCCCAATGTGGATAATATCCCGATAGCCCTTCGTCGTTACCATTCCCGTGTGCGCCCCATCATGGGTCAGCAGCGTATTGGTGGCAATGGTCGTACCGTGGAGCACATGCTCAATGTCACCGTAGTCCGCCTGGGCCATCTCACACAGGGTCGCTATCCCCTGCATCATGGCAATGGAGGGATCCTCCACCGTCGTTGGGACCTTATGAATCCAGGTTTGTTGCAGTGCCACATCTGCCAGGATCAAATCAGTAAACGTGCCACCAATGTCTACGCCGATGAGTTTCATGCTCGGTCCCTAAGGTAGAAGCTATCGCGGGGATCTTAAGCATTTTCCCTGAGGCGAAGTGTTCAGCATGTACCGTTTAACGGGATTTCAATGATGGAGCGAATAATCAGTAACGAACTGTAATACTTTGAGGAACCGTTGAAAATCAACCTATACCTTTGGTAGTTCACCACCTGAGGGCTTGATTCATGATTACTCCATGGATTCTCTAGCCTTTCCCTTTTTCTTATGCCTTGCGCCTGCTCTGAGATCTTTAGGGAGCTTTAGGGGGCTTTAAGTGGATCGATCACCCTTTTGAGCCTGAGGGAGCCCTATAGCCCCCTTGAACAGGGGGAACACCAAAACCATGAGGTTATTTCTTAACAGCCCCTGACGTTAATTGAAGACTTTCCCCTAAAGGGACAAACTACCCCTGCTATTTGAGAGAACGTTGAGGCTATCCACCCCTTTCGGTGAGATTTGATCCAATTAGCCCTGACACTTTGAGTGCAGGATGGGATAACAATGCTTTGCTAAGATACAAGTCTCTATTAGGTAATTTTAATAACAATCCTCTAACGCTTTTCCAGGGACGATAGAATTCTGAGTTTTGGCATTCCCTATGGTTACCGTCGCCTTACAGACTAATTACACTCGCCTCCAAAAACGATTGAGTGACCTTGCCACCATTGGACAACTCTCCTGTGGCGGTGTGCGCCGCACAGCCTACAGTCCAGAAGACCTGGCAGCTCGCCAAATGGTGATCACCGCCATGGAACAGGTGGCCATGGACATCACCATTGATGCCGCTGGTAACATTATCGGTCGCTACCCTGGGGTCCAGGACCTGCCAGCCCTAGCCACCGGCTCCCACATTGATACGGTACCTGCCGGTGGCCGCTACGACGGAGCCCTGGGGGTGTTGGCCGGTATTGAGGTTGTCGCCACATTGCATGAAGCGGGACAACGCCTGAAGCATCCTATTGAAGTGATCGTATTCACCGATGAAGAAGGGGAAATGATTGGCAGTAAGGCCATGGCAGGTAATGCCCATGATACCGATGGGGAATTTTACCGTCGGTTGGATGGCACCCCGATTCAAACCTGTCTCCAGAGAATTGGCGGTGACTGGGATGCCCTAACCACCGCCCAACGTACGGCCCAAGATATCGCTGCCTATCTGGAATTACATGTGGAACAGGGGGGAGTTTTAGAAACTAAAGAATGCCAAGTTGGTGTAGTGCAGGGCATTGTCAGTCTCCAGCGCTACCGAGTCACCATTTCAGGTCGGCCCAATCACGCGGGGACCACCCCCATGGATATGCGCCAGGATGCCCTTTATGCCGCTTCTTTACTGGTGGCCGCAGTCCACGATGTGGCAGTAGACATGCCTGGGGACCAGGTGGCCACCGTGGGATATCTCAATGTCACTCCCAATGCTGCCAACATTGTGCCAGGGCTGGTGGACCTCACCATCGACTTGCGAGATTTATCTTTAGAAACCCTTGAGGTGATGGTGCAATCCTTACAGCAACGGGTGCAAGCCATCGCAGCGGCTACGGGCACTCAGATCCAGTTAGAACGCCAACATGCGGTCAATCCTACCCTGGCCAGTCCTAGGATCCAAGATACGATTGCCAGCGTGTGTGACTCCCTAGGTCTGAGCCATTATTCTATGCCCAGCCGAGCCATCCACGATGCCCAGGAAATTGGTCGGTTTACCCAGATGGGCATGATTTTTGTGCCTAGCCAGGCAGGGGTGAGCCATGCGGAAGATGAATACACCTCGCCAGAACAATGTGGTCAGGGAGCTGATGTGTTGTTACATACGCTGTTGCAGCTGGATGAATTGACTTGAGCTGAAATCTGAGGGGCTGTTCAGTTCCACCCATTCGATTTATCTGACAAATGTTATGAGAATGTTATGAGCCTTTGTTTGTGGGTAGCCAATACTTTGGGATAGATAACCTAAGGCCGATCAATGGAATCTTTCGATAAGATTTAAGTAGGGCTTGCTGAAAAAGTCTAATCTGCCTTTTTTAGGGCTGAACCGACGCAAATACGTTATCTTTTCAGGCTGTGTCGATAGGTCGGTGCAAGGGTAAATTGGCTGAAACCATTGAAAACTCATAAAATGACCTTGCACTTAACTTCGACTTTATTATCTGAAACGACTATATACCAGTGCTTCTGAATTATTCAGCAAGCCCTAAGTAAGTTCAACAGTCATGTTAATTCGCCAGGGTTAAATCTACGATGGTTTCTCAGCTCTCTTCCCTTGCCAACTCGTCCACCCTCACAGATTTGCGCATCAATATAGATCGCCTGCTTCAACGACTGGATCAGCTGGCCCAAATCGGAGCGATCCCCGGTAACGGCGTTTGTCGCCTAGCCCTGACCGACGAAGACAAAGCCGGTCGAGACTTGGTGGTTAGTTGGATGAGAGAACTTGGTCTCACCATTACCATTGACCAAATTGGCAATGTTGTTGCCACCCGCCCAGGCCAGGAACCGGGTCCTCCAATCATGACCGGCTCCCACATCGACACGGTAGCCACTGGGGGGCGTTACGATGGCAATTTAGGGGTACTCGCCGGCTTAGAAATTATCGCTACCCTAAATGACAACAACATTCAAACTCGTTATCCTCTAGCTGTGGCCTTTTTCACCAATGAAGAAGGAGCCCGCTTTCACCCTGACATGATGGGTAGCTGGGTTTTTCGCGGTGATTTTCCGGTGGCCGAAGCACTGGCGTCAGTGGGGATTGACGGTACCACCGTGGGCGAAAATCTAGAGCGCATTGGCTATGCTGGCCCAGTGCCCTGCGGGAGTCAGCCGGTAAGGGCCTTTGTAGAATTGCACATTGAGCAGGGACCTGTCCTGGCACTAGAAGGCGTTCAGATTGGTGCGGTGACGGGGGTGCAGGGCATGTCATGGAAAGAGTACACCGTGAAAGGGGTGTCGAACCATGCGGGGACTACGCCGATGCATTTGCGCCATGATGCAGGGTATGGGGCGAGTGCGATCGCAACCGCCGCCCGTCATCTCGCCCTAGAAATGGGTGGCAATCAAGTGGCTACCGTTGGCTCTATAAAACTCACCCCCGGTCTGGTTAACGTAATTGCCAAAGAAGCCTGCCTCACGCTGGACCTGCGCAACACCGACGAAACCTGTTTACAACAGGCCGAAGCTGCAATGAGTGCAAAAATCAACGCCATTGCCAAGGCAGAGGGTTTAGAGATTACCAGCCATTCCCTAGCTCGCTTTGAACCTGTTGTTTTTGACCCTGGGATGATTGAGCTCGTCACAAACACTGCTCAGACATTAGGACTATCGGTCAAATCCATGCCCAGTGGAGCCGGTCATGATGCGGGGCTGATTGCCCCCATGGCCCCCACCGCCATGATTTTTGTCCCCAGCGTCAACGGCATTAGCCACAATGTGAAAGAGTACACAGCTCCCGAAGATTTAGAGAATGGGGCCAATGTGCTATTACAAGTGTTGTTACAGCTAGCCATGTAGGTAGCCTATCTTCTCCTACGCAGACTTTCTGCATAGGTGGGCCCATAAAATAGCAACCGCTATCGAAGGACTTCAATACCTTGATAGCGGTTGCTATACTGTTGGATTTTCATCCCTGAAAACGATTACAGAGATGACAGAAACAAAATGAGATGACGATTCTTGCAGCCGGGGATCAACTTAAGCCGGAAAATCCTGGCTAGGTGGGGAATCAGGGGCCAGAAGCCAGTGAGGCCTTGATTCCTGACTCCTGACTTCTGGATACTATTTTTGGGAAAACGTCTCGCTTTGAGTTGGTACCCTTGCGGCCAATCTCAAAGGAGCACTGCCAACCCTAAACCTTTTTGCCAGCCAGAACTTTGATCTTAGTAATTAATGCATTTTTGAGTTTTTCATAGTCCATGGCTGTGCCCGATGTGGGTTTCGGGAAAAAGTCTAAAGCCCCAGCCTGCATCAAATTAAAGATATTGTCCACATCGGACGGGTGTACTGTGTTACTCACCACCAGAATGGGGCGAGGAAATTCAGACATTACCTTTGCAGTGAATTCCAAACCATCCATTTTGGGCATTTGTAGATCGGTACAGATCACATCCGGCATGGTTTGGGCGATCACCCTTAATCCCTCAGTCCCATCTTGAGCTGTACCAACGACATCAACTTCTGGGGATGAATCGATCAACCGCTGCAGAATTTGTAATGCAATGGCAGAGTCTTCAACAAGAACAACTTTGATTGGGGTAGACATGGCTAAATTAATCTCCTTAGGGTATCGATAAGTAAGCTTTGGTCAAAATCACCTTTGGTGATATAGGCATTGGCTCCAGCATCTGCGCCACGGCGCTTGTCATCATCTTCGGCCAAGGTAGTCACTAAAACGATGGGTAAATCTTCGTATTTTGTCTCTTCTCGGATCCGGCTAGTTAACCCTAGACCATCCAGATTGGGCATTTCTACATCGGAGACTACCGCATCAAACATGCCCTCCTGCTGTAGTTTATCCAGACCATCCAGACCATCTACAGCAATGGTGACTTGATAGCCCGCACCTTCCAAAATCCGTCGTACCTGGGTACGAATAGGCATAGAATCCTCCACTAGCAACACCCTCGGTTTGGTGATGGTGTGCTCCCATTCGGTGAACATGGGTTCGAATTCTTTGCTACTTGTGCCACTGACAGATCTGATCAAATCCTGGGGGCTGAGGACCATACAGACTTCCCCTGTGCCCAAAATTGTAGCTCCCGAAATATTGCGCACTCGTTTGAGTAGCTTGCTATGGGGTTTTAATACAATGTCTTGCTGGTCGATTAATTCATCAACAAATACTCCCAATCTTTCTGCACCCACTTTGAGTACTACGCAGGAAATCGATGGGTGATCAATCCTCGGTCTCTGGAGTCGTGCTGTAACCGATACGGGCATTTGCAATAGTTCACTCAACCAGGCAATGGATAGGGGCTGTCCTTGAAAGTTGATGGTAGGACTCCCTTCGAGGGTAAAAATATCCTGACGTTCTACCCGCATCATCACCTCAACAGACTCAACTGGAATGGCATAGGATGTTTCGTTTGCCGCCACAATTAGGGCTGACGCGGTGGCCAAACTTGTGTTGAGGGTAAATCGAAATGTGCAGCCTTGGGCTGGATTAGAGTTGACCTGGATGGCACCCTTCAAACGCTCAACATTAACCCGCACCACATCCAGCCCCACACCCCTACCCGAAATCTCAGTTACGGTGCTGCGGGTGGAAAATCCAGGCATGAAAATCAGGTCCTGGATTTGTTCCCTGCTCATCTTTGCCAGGGCTGCTTCCGTATGCACCCCCCGACGTACAGCCGTTCGCTTAATACTCTCTAAGCTCAGACCACGGCCATCATCGACCACTTCAATGTCAATGAGGCTACCCCGCTGATGGGCTTTAAGCCAAACGGTTGCCTTGGGTGGTTTGTCCATGGCAATACGTTCGCTGGGAGCTTCAATCCCATGGTCAATGGCATTGCGGATCAGGTGGGTGAGGGGAGCCTTCATCTCCTCTAAGATCCGTTTATCTGCCTGGATATCCCCCCCTTCAATTACTAGGTTGATAGTTTTGCCCTGCTCTTTTGCCAAGTCCCGCACCATCCGTGGGAATAGGCTAAACATACTGGACAACGGCAGCTGACGTAGCTTGAGAATGCCTGATTCTAGATCATTGGAGAGGGTTTCCAACTGGGCAGAATCTTCGTAGGCGTTAGTCCGTAGCTGTTTTAGCAGGTCACCTAGTTGATCGAGCCGGTCTTCGGTAATCTGTTGCAGGCTCTGCAGGGATTCAGTCCCTTGGGGAACCTGCTCACCCACGTTTAGCCGGTCAACTAAGTTATCCCGGACCCAGCCTTCCCAAAAGGAAAGGATTTTGTCGACATCATCCATGCGGCGGGTAATTCGTCGTTTGGTCACCGCTAACTCACCCGCCTGGGTCATCAAGGTATCAAGCTTGGTGGCTTCAACCCTGACGGTATCAATTTGGTAGCTTTCACCCAAGCTAGCCGCTGGCTCTAATTTTTCGGGTATTGCGGTCTCAGGGATTACGGGCCTAGGGATGATTATCTCTGGGTGTGCTGGAGCCTCTTCTAGGGCGAAAACGTCTGATGTTGTTTGATCGCTAGCTGCTTCATTCTCAGCTGACTCTAGTTGTCGCTCTAGTTGTTCTACCGTAGACAGAATCATCCTCTCGTGATCGGCAAGATCTGTCTCAGCCAGCTCCTGATACTCACCTAATACCTCAGACTCAGGCGCGGAGACATCTCCAGCGTTCATCAGCTGGGCTAATACATGAAACACGCTGACATTGGAAGGATTTCCGGTGACGGCTTCATGGGCTATTTTGCGAATCGCATCCAGTCCCTGGTAGAGACAGTCGCAGAATGGGGGAGTGACCTCCCGCTGCCCCTGTTCCACGCTACTCAGTAAATCTTCTAGCTGATGGGTTAGGGTTTCTGCATCTTGCACCCCCAGCATGCGAGAGTCTCCTTTGAGGGAGTGGGTGGCTCGCAGTAAGTCCTTGAGTATAGTCAAGTCATCTGGTTGTTGCTCCAACTGGAGAAACCCTGCCTCTAATTTGTCTAAATGGTCCTTGCTGGCATCTCGATAGAGCGTACGCAGCTCTTCGTCTTCGATATACATGACGTAGAAGGGTGAGGGAAAGGAGACTAAACGGAAACCTGGAGTTTCTGGGCAATGGTCTTGAGTCCTTCGGCGGAGTCTTGTACTTTGTTCACCACAGTTACCGTTTCTTTGGCTCCCAGGTTAATGGCGTTCATGGCGGAGACGGCCTGCTGTACCCCCACTGCCTGTTGTTTTGCAGTCTGGGCAATCTGCTGAGAGTTGGCATATACATCGTTAATGGCTGCGGCAATGCGGCTAAACACGTCCGCCGTACCTCTAGCAACTTCAATGCCTGCCTTTGCGGTTTTGTTGCTTTCGTCGGTCACCATCACAGTGCTGTTAATGGAGGACTGAATGGCTTCAACCAGAATGTTAATTTTGCTCGCTGACTCACGACTTTGGTCAGCTAGTTTACGAATCTCACTGGCTACTACTGCAAAACCCTTGCCCTGTTCTCCAGCTCGGGCAGCTTCTACCGCTGCGTTGAGGGCCAGCATGTTGGTTTGGTCGGCGACATCGGCCACCAGGGTGGAAATTGTGGAAATCTGGTCGGTTTGCTCACTCAGCTGCATGATTTGCTCTGCGATCGCACCCACCTTATTCTTCAAGTCCTCAATTCCCTGCACCGTGCTTTCCACCGCTTGACTGCCGGTTTCAGATAGGTCTAACGCTTCTTTTGCACCTGTCGCTGAAGAGTTAGCTTGGAGAGCGGCCTGCAGTGATGTCGCACCCAATTCTTCAATCGTAGATGTGGTCGTGGTTACAGAGCTGGTCTGATCCGCAATTAGGCGTTCCTGCACTTCCACCGTAGCCGCAATTTCCGAGGAACTGTCAGTAACTGTTGTAATCGATTTCTGGAGTACGCTGGAAATCCGCTGAATTGTCCAAAGTACAAAGATAAATATAGCTAGGTCAAGAATTACAATCGCCAGTTCAAGCCGCTCAACCTGCTTAAATCGCTTGAGTGCAATAGCCTCCGCTGCGAATACAGCGTCATTGGTTAGTTCAAAGTAGGCTTCGCTGTCCGCAATCAACTTAGATTCGAGATTAGGATTTTGGCGATATTGAGTAATAGTTACTTTCAGTTGTTCCCAGGCAGCACTCACCTTCTGCATTTTAGCCAGATACTCTGCATCTGTGGCTTTGGGCAAATTCAAGCTTTTGTCGCCATTGATCAAAGCACTGTTCAACTGATCCAGCTTTTGGATCAGTTCATCACTGGGTTGACTATTCGTTTCTAACTTAACCAGTCTCTGAGTAGCCCCTCGAACAATACCAGCCTGGTTTACAAGACTGGCGTCTAATTCACCGTCTTTTGTCCCCAAGTATGCCCAAGAGGCTGTGCCTATGGTAAAGATAGCGAGTCCGGCAACGGTCATTTTTAACTGGGTGGTAATCTTCATACAATCACTCCTGTATTATTTTTTAGAATTTTGATTTGGAGAACATTAATGGTCGAGCAATGACTGAACTAAATGGGCATTTAGGTTGTCTGATCTACAACTAAGTCCCCTTGAGAAAGAAGTTTGGAGAGATCCAGAATGCTCAAGGTTTTTTGGTAATAATGGGTAACCCCTTGAAAAAAACCTTGAAAATGCTTGGGCACGGCTGCGGGCATTGCAGAAATATCTGAGGGTGGCAAATAAATTACATCTAAAACCTGATCTACCGTGATTCCAGCAACAATATCATCGGCCTCGATAATGACGGCCTTAGTTGTTTTGCTATCTGATTCCGGCAGATTTAGAGCCTTACGAATATCAATTAAAGTCATTACTTCTCCCCGTAGATTCATGTTGCCCAGAATGTGGTTAGGACAACAGGGAATTGGCATAACATGGCGAGTATTGATAAATTCTCTGACCTGCTGTAATTCCACACCAAAGTATTCTTCCCCCAAGCCAATCACAGCCAATGCCATCAAGTCACTGGCATCAGAACTATCTAAAGATATTTTCAGATTACTAGCCCGCTGCCGGAAAACTCGCCTTTCGGCGGCGGTAGCCTTGGGGCAATAGAGAGAGAAGAAGCTGGTCAGGACTGGGCCAGACGAGACTTCAAATATCTGTTCCTGGGGATAGGCTGACGCATCCTGGTCCAGATCATTGAGTTCGGCTTCCCAGGCCATCATCGCCACCTCATCAGTTTGGCGGATCAGCGTTTCTGGATTCAACAACGTAATCAGAGTATCGCTTGTCTTCGCAATGCCTGTTGCAAACGCTGTATGGGTATGCTGTCTAAGCTCGTGGGTAGGAACGGGTTCGATGCTGGAGTTAGCAAAAGATTGTACGTCATGGACCTGGTTGACGACCATGCCAACTTTCAGCCCCTGCCATTCTATAACAATGATACTATCGCTCAATTGGCAAGGTGGACTGTCCTGCCCTAGACGCTTGGCCAGATGCATAATGGGCAGAACCGTTCCTCTGTAGTCCAGGATACCGATGATGTCACCCGGTGCATCCGCCATCGGTGTCAGCTCGGGCAGTTCAAAAATCTCTCTAACCTGAGGTATCTCGATACCATACCTCAAATCGTTAAGTTCAAAAATCAGGTAGACTTGGTTTTCCATAATAATTGTTAAAAAATAGACCTATGACATCACCTTGCTGGGAATATATTTACCCAAGATTTCCAGGAGTTTTGAACGTTCAACGGGCTTGGTTAAATAGTGAGTTGAACCGGCAATTTGTCCCCTAATTTTGCTAAATACCCCATCTTTAGCCGTCAGCATAATGATCGGCAGATCTCGAAACCTGTTGATACCACGGATAGTTCGACAAAGCTCTAGACCATCAATATCTGGCATGGTTACATCCAGCAGTAAGAGTTCAATCTTTGCTTGATTTAGTAGGCTGAGGGCATCCATGGCGTTACTGGCCAGTAACAAATGATAGTGATCCCCAACGATCCGTTTGATCATGGCCTGTACCACAGGACTGTCATCAACACTAAGGATAGTGGGCAATTGACGGGAAACATCTTGGGGGGCAACAGTGGACACCTTGGGAGTCTCCTCTTTTTTCTCTAGTTTATTAGTGGTGGATAGAAATAGATCTTGCTCAAAAGTAAGCCAGCCATTTTGTACGAAGCCTAGGTATTTTTTCGCTAATTCTAAGGGGTCTATATTGATCTGATTTGCAATTTCATCCAGGGTGCGCTGCCCATTGACCCATTGTGGTAAATGTTGTTGTGCCCAGACATCCGTTATAACTTTCTGACCAGTCTTAAGTTGATAAGGAATTGAGTGGGCAGAAGGGATTATAGGGTTGAGCTCAGCCCATGCCTGTATACGTTGAACAATATCATCCTGGAGCTGTTCCCAGGTAAACCCATGGCGGTCCTCTCCATAGGCAATATAAACTGTGCTGGATGGCTTTAGTGTCAGTCTTCCTGCATAGGGGTAAATTTGCTCTAACACTAGGGTAGTCTGTGTGCGCATATAGCTTTCGACATCTTTCCAGTCAAACAGCTTGAGGAGAATAAATAGCTCCAGATATTTACGTACAGAGGTGGGATCGTCAACTTTTTTTTGAGCCAGTTGTAACGCTGCCTCCATAATATCCAGCTTCAAATGCTGACCCAGTTCTTTTGATAACTCAATGGGATTGGGTAGAGATAATCCACCGTAGGTGATCTCCCCATCGAGAAAAACTAAAATCCTAGGATGCTTGATTGTTGAAACGTTAGATAACGTTTCTATGGAGGCAACTCCGCAAAAATGCTCATTTTGTAGTTGTAAGATTAAATCACCTAACTGTTCGGATTCAAACTGAAGCATTAATACTCTCCTCTGGGATCTTTAATAACTACCATTAAATCTTTGCCGTAGGCCACATATCTACGATTGATGAGCGTGGAAATACTCAGTACATAATGTTAGCCGACACATATTGATGGAGTACTTCGATTGAGTACTTCTGTGGTTTTTCCCACCAACCTACTGCCACCATTGAGATTAGGCTGGTAATGGTATAAACCTGCCAGGGCTAAGAATCAATTCAATTTGTTATTGAGCCTTGTTTGACAACAAGGTTAAGGTGGAAATTCTGATCTTATTATTTGTTTCTTTGATATGTGTTTAAAGTACCCACACAATCAAAAGTCAAACATAGACAATGGGTCGTAGTTTATGCCAGTTATGGCAATGCCTTTGTAGAAAATCGAGCTGCCAGCGCCAGCAATCCTGATCTTCGCTCTACAGGATATGCCTTTACAGTACTAGCGATTACCGATAGGGGAAGTGTGAAACCTCGCTGCTTTATCCCTGTGGGTCACCCAAAACAGGTCATTGGGTTGATTGCCACAGCTGATAAATCAGCCGTTCGATTTTGGGGGAGAGAACTGTGATAAAGGTGCCAAATTCAGCATTGGAGCTGTTTGTCATCCAGGTGCCTTTGAGACTGATTTCAACAAAGTCATCGTCGACGGTAGTTACTTTAATGGCGTCTGTGGTATTGCTTTTTAGTATGGACTCTAAATGAGCTATGCCAGCGATCTTTACAGGTAGTAAAAAGCTAGCCCGACCGGGCTCTAGATGTAAGGTTTCACCACCTTGAACGGCTAACATGACTTGTTGGGTGATCATTGCATCTAAGGATGCAGCTGCATTCTTAGATGCAGGGACCTTTTCAAGGCATAGGCCGTAATCGGTATAGATCAGCTTCAACATAGCTGACAGTCTCCATGGATGGTTCAGTCATGTGCCAGGTACAGGTCTGCTGGGGGCACAGATTGGGCTGGATCAGTATAGAGGTGGGACAGGGCGATGGCTAGGGAGGCGGAAAGCACTGCAGGCAAAGCTCACCAGACCAACATTTGCATCCTAAGGTCTAAATTGACACAGCCTGCTAAGTTATCTGCTTTTTCCAGAACTTTTCTGCAAAGACACCTAAATGACTGTTTATCCTAGGGCCAACCCCTTCAGACTCAATGATTGAGGCAGGGTAAGCATCGGTTTTGAAATGGCGATGGCGTCTCAGCAATTCTAAATTTCAAGCTCATGACATTTTAATCTTGGACCGATGGAGCCGGTTTGACAGGCAACTCTGCTGGCATTTTGGACTGCTATGCCCTTCTGCAGCAATGAACACTATGGCAGAATCTAAATTTATGTATCTTAATCTATCTGTCTGTATTAATACTGCCTGGTAATACAGGCAGACACTCCTGTGAAAGAGGTGATTCCGTTATGAGCCATTCTAAACAGTTCAACTACACATTAGATCAGCCCCTGGCCCCCAATTTTCCAAGCCGGATGGTGGCAAGTAAGCAACAGACTTTCACGGACCCTGACCTTTTCCGCAATCAGGTTAGCAGTATTTTTGATCATGACTGGGTCATGGTGGGTCGGGCAGGAGCGATGCCTAATCCTGGTGACTATATGACGGCGTTTTTGGGGCAGCGTCCCATTATTGTCATGCGACAGCCGGATGGTTCCATTCGGACAATGGCGAATTATTGCCTACATCGCTACGTCAAACTGCTGGAGGGCAGTGGTTCTACTAAAAGTATTGTGTGTCCCTACCATTGTTGGACCTATAAATTAAATGGTGAGTTGGTCGGCGTCCCTGAGAGGGAGGGATTTAGACCTGAAGACATCGAGGGTATTGCCCTGGAACCCATCGCTACGGAGGAGTATCTGGGGTATGTTTTTGTTTCTCTGCGAAACGACCTGCAACCGGTGTCTGAACGGTTACAAAATCTTAGTTTAATCCTGAAAAATTTTGAACTTGATGGTTACGAAGATCGGCATGTGGTGCATGAAGAGCTATGGAATGCCAATTGGAAGCTGATCTATCACAATTTTATTGAGAGTTATCACACCACTTACACCCATACGAAGTCCATTGGCCCAGCCAACCCAACCAAGCTGGTTGAATACGGCCCCATTGGTGATCCCAATTTTACGATTCACAGTAATTCTTACACCCATGAAAATCAGCCGGATATTTATAATCCCCAGCTGGATGATGATGAGCGTCGACGGTTTTATGTAACGGGTGTCTTTCCGAATGGGTTAGTTGCGGTAGAGCCGAATTTTGTATGGTGGATGGCCCTTGAACCGAAAGCTGTTGACAAAACGAATGCCCGTTGGGGGATTTCTTTCTCTCATCATGCAATGAAGACAATGCCTGATGCTGAAAAGTTTGTGGAAGAGATTGTCAGCGTGATTGAAATTGCGACTACCGAGGATAAGGAGATGGTGGAGCGGATGCAGGCAGGGGCGAATTTTGGCTCGGAGAAAGCAGGGTTATTACATGCGCCGTTGGAGTTGTATATAAAAGAGTTTGATGATTATGTAATGCGGCTATCGAGTAGTTGAGGATGAACTAACGTAAGTGTAGGCAATTACTGAAGACTTCTATGTGCTTTTTGACACGTGATATATAGGAAATGCATAGGATTGTCAGTTTACGAACGTAAACGGGTTGCAGCTTTTGGCAAGCTGACCGGCTGCCGCTGATGATTCTGTAGCTTGCGGCACAACATCCGTTTTCTATGACCTGGTTTAATGTCAGCATTGTATGACCTAGGTTGTAGCGTTTCAATCCATGCAGCAATCTGCTCGCCGTGTTTTAATTGGGGTTGTCTTTTTTGTCTTTACGGTGTTGGTGGCCATTCTGGGCTATATCTTTTTTGGATGGACCCCCCTAGAAGCCATTTACATGGTAGTGATCACGATTTTTGGGGTGGGCTATGGGGAAGTGAGACCTATGGAAACCCCGTTCGAGAGAATTTTTACAATTGTAGTCATTATTGCCGGGACAACCTCGGCTGTTTATAGCGTAGGGGGTTTTTTCCAAATGGTCACCGAGGGAGAAATTAACCGGGCCTTTAGCAATCAGCGTAAACAGCTCACCATCGCTAATTTGCAAGATCATGTGATTGTTTGCGGCTTTGACCGCATGGGGCAGGTCTTGGCAGGGCAGCTGAATGAGGCCAAACAGGCCTTTGTGGTGGTGGACAGTCTGCCGGAACGGATCGAAGTGGCTGATGCCTTGGGATACCTCCATTACCAGGGAGATGCTACCCATGAAGTGACCCTAAAGGAGATCGGCATTTATCGGGCGAAGGCCCTGGTGGCGGTGTTGCCCGATGATAAAACCAATGTTTTCATTACCTTGACCGCTCGGGATCTCAACCCTAGGATCAAAATTCTAGCCCGAGGAGAGTTACCCCCCACAGAACGAAAGCTACGCCTGGCGGGGGCTGACCACATTGTGTTGCCTGACACCATCAGTGCGATTCAGATTTCTAACTTAATTGTTCGTCCGGCGGGGATGGATCTGCTGAACAATTCCTATGAACGTAGCTATCTGAATGAGTTCCTGGCAAATGTTGAGGTCCAAATGGAAGAACTCCAAATTAAAGAAGACTCTCCCTTTGTGGGTAGAACGCTCATGGAGCTCCAGATTAGAAGCAAGGGGGCCTTTATGGTGATTGCCCTGCGTCGATTAGATGAGAATTTGATTTTTCGGCCCGCTTCTTCCCAATTATTAAATGCAGAAGACTCCATCGTTGTTTTGGGCCATCAGGATCAGTTGCCAAAATTTGCTGAATATTACCATTTGAAGCGATACCACGTTAGCCATCAAAAGTTGTCGGTGACATGATTGATATCCTCTGGGTTTTACTCTGTTCTGGTCTTGTCTTTTTGATGCAGGCTGGGTTTATGTGTCTGGAGTCGGGTCTGACGCGCTCCAAAAACAGTATTAATGTGGCGGTCAAGAACCTGGCAGATTTTGGTGTGTCTGCCGGTCTATTTTGGGTCTTTGGCTATGGCATCATGTTTGGGCAGTCTGGAGCTAGTTGGTTTGGCAATGCGGGATTTTTTCCCACCTTCAACGGCCAGCCAGAACAGGAGGTTTTCTTTCTGTTTCAGATGATGTTTTGTGGCACGGCGACCACCATTGTGTCAGGGGCGGCGGCGGAACGACTCAAGTTCCATGCTTACCTGCTGTTGACCCTGTTTATTTCCGGCATCATCTATCCTGTCTTTGGCCAATGGAGTTGGCATAGCTTGGCCTTAGATAATTCGGCTGGCTGGCTAGAAAGTCTAGGCTTTGTCGACTTTGCGGGGTCGTCGGTGGTGCATAGTGTGGGGGCATGGTTTGGCCTGGCGGTCATTTTAGTGGTGGGGGCGCGCCAGGGTCGATATGCCGAGAATGGCGCATCCCAACGGATTCAAGGGGCTAATCTGACATTTTCTGTACTGGGGGCGATGATCCTCTGGTTTGGTTGGATTGGCTTTAACGGGGGCAGTACCCTGGCCCTCAATGATCAGGTGCCTGGCATCATTGTCAACACGGTGATGGCTGGCGTGGCAGGCATGATAACGATGGTCGCCTTGAGCGGATTGAAAAATAAGATTGTGGAGGTGGAGCTGCTGATCAATGGGACGTTGGCGGGTCTGGTGGCAGTAACGGCCTGTTGCCATGTGATTAATGCGCCCTTAGCGGTAGTTGTGGGGGGAACGGGGGCTGCGATCGCAACCCTAGCCTCCCAGTTACTAGACCGCTGGCACATCGATGATGCCGTGGATGCATTTCCGGTCCATGGGGCAGCGGGCATGTGGGGTACCTTGTGCGTTGGCTTATTTGGGCAGTTAGATGTCATTGGCACGGGGCTAAGCCGGGGCAATCAGATCATGGTCCAGCTCTTTGGCATTGGTGTGGCCGCCGTCTGGACCTTTGGCCTAGCCTGGACTGTGCTCACCCTAGTCAATAAGGTATTTCCCCTTCGTATTTCCCCAGAAGACGAGAACATTGGCCTCAATGTATCGGAACACCAGGCCAAGACCGAAACCTATGAACTCTTCCAGGTAATGGACTACCAGGCTAGAACCAATGACTTAAGTCTGCGGGTGCCGGTGGAACCGTTTACGGAGATTGGCCATATTGCCACCCGGTATAACCATGTGATTGGTGCCTTTGAAAAACGCCACGATCAAAGTGCGGAGGACCTGGCCCATATTTACTATGTGACGGAAGCAATCGTGGCGGCGGTGGAGAATCAAAGCTTTAAGGCTAACAATCTGGGCATTGATGAGGTGGCAGAACGCACGGATGAACTGGGTTCGTTGGCTCGGGCCATTCAACAGGTGGTGGGGATTGTGGAAGAACGGGAACAGGAGATTTTGAGTTTGCAACAACGGTTAGAAAAATTACCCAAAGAGTCTGACCCGGCTTAGCGGTAGTATTCTGAGACTCAACTATGCGTCGGTCGATGTCATCTGAGAGATGAACGATGTTTGCCAATTGAGCAGGTTTATCGGGGCCTAGTGATGGATTCGAGTTCCTACGCATCGATCGGCCCATTCAGCTTCAGACTGGGGAATTGCGATCGCTTAAATTACCTGCCCAAGTAGAACGACCAGCTATACACATCAGGAAAGTAATTACCCAAAAGACATACCTGGCCTGGGACTAGTCTGCAGTCCCAGGGAGTCAAAGGTTGAGAAATGTTGCAAACGGGCAAATAAATCGCTGAACAGCATGCCATACATTCAACGTTGTCTCGTTTACTGAAAGATTTAACCAGTTACTGAAGTGGACTCTGCTGAAACCACTCCCTGAGCTCTGTAGGTTGCTAAACTACCCTACTATCAGACCTATGGCAGCTTCCCTAAAACATGCCGTTCGATTCACTGGTTTAGCAGGTCTAATGGGCCTGATCAGCTGCATTCCCAGCGGTTTTGCCGGAACGATACCCCCCGTAGATGCTCAACCGTTATCGGCATTGGACTTGCAACCGCTGGAATATCGGCTAGATGTGCCTGGGCGTGGTCAGGTAGTCACCACCAGCATCACCTTTACCGAGTTTATGGACTCTGAGGGGTTTGACTATGGGGCCGTTTTGTATCTTCCCACCCATGAGACGGAGAGCGACTTTACGCTGATTCACCACGATCTAAACGGTGATGGTTTCGAAGATGTGTTGGTGCCGCTGATGGTGCTGCCTAAAAGTGAGCAGGATGCTAACAGCGGTGATGATGGCCATTTTGCCCTAGCGGTGGTGCTCAATCAACAGGGACGGCCAGTCCACAGGGACACCGCTTTCTTTGGGATGATCCATGAGGTAGAGCTGATTGACGATCAGATTGTGGTCTCGGGTGCAGCTGAACTATGGGGAAATGAGACCACCTATACCTACCGTTGGACAGAGACAGGACTCAGGTTGCTCAGTCGTGAGTCAATCAACCTGGATACCATTCCTTTTCCCCAGGATAGGCAGCAATATTTTGACTATAACGTTGAGCAAAGCCGCTTTAGTGAGGCGGGGGCGGTGGATGATCCCCTGGCATTGACCCGGACCGTGTTAGGCGATGGTCCTGAAGCGGAGGAGCCTTCTGAGATCATACTGGATGTGTTAGAAGCAACCGATCAGCGTGTGGTAATTGGCTATAGCCGCAAGCAGCTGGAGGACGACTCAGTGTATGCCAAACGTCTGCGCCTAGAGTTTGTTCCTGATGGTGACCAGTGGCGCATTGATTGGATTGGCCAACAGTTTTCCTGTCAAGTAGGACGAGGGCGACAGACCTGGCATAACAGCCTTTGTTCCTAGGGGACGCATAGACAATGACCATTAAATTTAAGATCTGTATAGGTTAGGTTGATGCACGAAACCCATTGTCCTGTGAAGGCTCTCTTCTGATGGTTTGGGTACAGATGTGGTGCGTCGGAAAAGAACCAGTAAGCTGGTGATGAGCATCAGCCCCGAAAGGGTAAAGAGGATTATGCTAGTGGTGAATAACTGTTTGAGCTTGGTTTCTTTACGGGCTGAGATCGCATTCACCTCTGCCCTCATTTTCTCCTGCTCCCGTTTACGTATGGCTTCCTGTCTGGCCATTTCTTGTTCATAAATATGGGACTGGCTGTTCATCAAAAACTGATGATGTGCTTCTCTCAGGCTTTGGTTGCCAGCCCATGCCCTAGCTGCCTGCAGGGACTGTTCGTCGAGTAACCATTTAGCATCACAGTTGGACGTTAGCCACTTATCTAGCATGGCTTGATAGGGACAGAGGGAGGACAATCGACGGTCAATCCACCAGGGTCTAAAGATTTCGACGTAGATTTGGTTGGCAATTTTTAGATAGGCTCCTTCTTTGACTACCAGCCCCGTTAGCTGTAGTTCGTTTTGCTCTGGGCTGTCGTCCATCAGGATAATGCGCGCCTTTAATATGTCTCGATAAACTTCCAGCAGTCGTTGGGCACGTGAGCTGTGGAGCAGTCTATCTTGAATAGTTTTGAGGTGTTCTGGGGTGTCCTGCTGTAGCCAGTCTTGGATGATTTTGCGTTCGACCAGTTGATCGACATAGGGGCCTGGATAGTCCTGAGGTTTAATGTCGGCCTCGCTGACGATGAGCTGGCATAGTTTTTGGGTGAGAAAGGGTTGTCCGCCAGTCCAGCGTAAAATACTCTGAATGACTCCTTCTCCATAGTCTGACAGGTGGGCCAGACCCGCGCTTAGGGGTTTAGCTTCGTCTAGGGTGAAGCCTCTGAGTTGGATGGCGGTGCCGATATTGAAGGGGGTGCGATCGCGGGCTGAAATAAGCTCAGATGGGGTGGCGACACCGATGAGGGTGAATGTTAGTCGACGGTAGTTGGGATGTTCGGCTCGTTCTTGGTAAAAGTAACGGATCAGGGAAAAGAAGTCGTCGCTGAAGCCAAACTGAAATAGACTGTCAATTTCGTCGATGAAGATAACAATGGGTTGTTGAATCTCCTTTAAAAGAACGTCTTCGATAAATTCGCTAAAGCGTTGGATGGGTGAAATTCTGTCTCGCTCTTGCCACCAGGGGATAACTTTGAGTTTAATGCCCAGGCTGCGGCTGAGGCGTCGGATGATGCCGAGGTACCAGGCTTCGGAGGTCATGCCGTGTTCGACGATGGCGCTAACTTCGATAATGCCGCAGGCGATGCCTTTGGCTTTGAGGCGTTGGGTGGTTTGGACCCGCAGGCTGGATTTGCCCATTTGGCGGGCATTGAAGATATGGCAGTATTCTCTGGCCATGAGAGCCTGGAAGAGGTCTTCGTCAGCTTGGCGGGAGATATAGGTGGGGGCGTCTTGGCGTAGGGCTCCGCCGACGGTATATTGAGAGGCAGAGGTTGAAGACATTATTCTCCTATTCTGGTTTAGCAGTGTAGTGGAAGTCTGAAATCAGTGACCACATAATGTTTACAGGCGTAACGCCATAAGTGATTTGGGTACTACAATTATCTTTTATTGTTTTAGGAATCTGTTTGTTTTATAGAAAGATGTTTGCTATCTTCCTCAATAGAGCTTACATTCAATAGTTCGTAAGTAAAAGTGGCAATCTCCCTATCTTACTCGACCCAATATTCTTTGATGCACAACCCTATTTTTCACAATATTGGCTACTTCCACCACGCCACAAGCTACACCTTCTGCTTTGAGACGCTGCATTCCCGTACCCGCAGACTGGATTTACCCATCTGCCGAGAGCTAAACACATAGCAAGACTCTCCAGCCTTGAGTGCTTGGCAAAGCTCTTCATCTACCTGGCGAGTGACATAACTAGGCGAATCTAAACGTAAAGCACCACTATTGATAGCTAGGCTCTGAATCCATGGTTTACGCCTTTAGATGCTCACTAAAATACTCTCGATAAATCTCACACAGCGGTGCTGCCTGATTCCCCGATAAAATCACCAACCCCATACTCTCCAACTTAAATGCAGATTCCGCATCAATATCTACCGGACGTCGCTTGGTTACCACCTGCCGAAACGCCTCTGCCAACTGCGGATAGTCCTGTAGCACATACAAATGCCGCCGCAGATGATCACTATAGATTCCCGCTTCCGTTGCTACTGTTTCAGTTAATGCATTTATGCTCAAATCATCCCGTCGCAGATGGTACAACGCCTTACGAATCAAATAGGGATGCCCCCCCACTAAGGCCATCAACGCCTCCGTCTGACTTGCACTGGCCGACAACCCATATCGCTGGGCCAAGTCCTGCACCTGCTCTGCCGAAAACTCCTCTAGCTCCACATTTTTACCCACATTAAACGGCGACTGGTTAATATTCAACGGCACATAGGCCTCGGTCGAATGCACCACCACCAGCCGCACCTTTTCCCACAGCTCACTGCCAAAGTCGCCATAGCGCGCCGACTCATACCAAGACCGCAGCAGTCCAAAGAAATCATCCGCCACCTCTGCATGGGGAAATACCATGTCCACCTCGTCCAAAGCCAATATCAATGGCTGCTCCAAATCCTCTAGCAAACACTCTTCAAAGTAAGCAATGCACTTGTCCTTGCTGCCAAAGCCCATCCAGTAGTCTTCCAGGTCCTTTAGCTTCTTCAGCCGTCGCCCCACCTGGGTGCAAAGCCACTTCAGCAATAGGTCCAAATCGTTAAACACCCGACTGTCCGCCCGCTGAAAACTCACCGGTACCGTGGCATAGCCCAGCTCCCGCCCATGGTTCAAAATCCGCGCCATCAAGGACGTTTTACCCATCTGACGCGGAGCCTTGATTCGGATCAATGACCCCGGCTGTTCAATCTCCGTAAAACAATCCACCTCAATCGGTGGTCGATCCACGTATAAACCAGATTTTAAAGGCACCGAGCCCCCCGGTTCCCGCCGTAGCTCCGGTTCTGCCACGGGGAGCGGTGGTCGATCCACACTGTCAATTACACCCCCAGTCGGTGGTGAAACCTCCTCCCCTTGATCCACCGGCCCCACATCCCGCTGCGCTGGTCCCGTTAACATGAGCGCCTGCAGCTCCTGCAATAGCCCAGGCGTATCCGCCGCCGACAGCCATTCCCGCTGCTGAATCTGCTGCAGGTAGCCCCGCAACTCATAGTTCAACGGGTCATCCAGCGGAAACTGCACCCGAATGGGCAAAATCATCGGACGACCATTTTCCCGTTGATCTCGCAGACTCCTGGCCCGCTTCACCTCTTCTGTCACCATTTCGCTAGTGGCGGACAGCGGCGATAGCAGTAGCAAAAAATAATCACACTGGTGCAGCTCAGCACTAATCCGCTTCCGCCAGTCTTCCCCCAGCTTAATGCTTTCCGCTGCCATAAAGACTTCATGCCCCGCTGCCTGGAATGCATCGTAAAATTCCTGGGCTAAGCCCTTATCGGGGGCCTCATCGCGATAGCTAATGAAGATGCGTCGAGTAGCCGTGCCCCTGCCTTGGGGATGAGTGGTACTGCCAAAACGATCGTCAATGACTTTGCCGGAGCGGGTGCGTAGCACAGGAGTAGCCACCTCAGGAATATCCTCCAAATCAATGGCGGTGCGACCCATCTCATAGGCGGCTTCGTAGGAGCTACCGTGCCCCAGGGCCGTATAAAACCCGCGTGAAAAGATAATGGCGGCCATATCCCCAATGGGCTGGTTCATCCCAATCACACAGGAGACAAACTGGCTAATGGCCTGGGCCTGGGTATCGGAATAGCAAGCATTCAGCAGCACACATTCGACCCTAGACACCTGCTGAAATAACCGCGCCAACGCCCTGGTGGGCACCAGCTGACTACGGCCCCGGCTATCGTCTAGCACCAGGCCATAGTCCCCCATCCCATGGCCCAAAAAATGAACAATATGGGGCTGATGAGACATCAATGCCTGGATCAGATCCTCCGTACGCACGGCCCATTCAGAAACCAGCTGAAACTGATCCCGTTCCTTGGATAGCTGAATGCTGCGCTGAATACTATGCACTTCCTCATCCAATCTCAAGGTGGACGTATCACCAGGATTGGCAGCTAATACCAGAATTTTGCGAGTGGGCAGTTTGGCAGTCTTGGGCATGGTTCAGATTCCCCAGGATAGGCAGCAATATTTTGACTATAACGTTGAGCAAAGCCGCTTTAGTGAGGCGGGGGCGGTGGATGATCCCCTGGCATTGACCCGGACCGTGTTAGGCGATGGTCCTGAAGCGGCGGAGCCTTCTGAGATCATACTGGATGTGTTAGAAGCAACCGATCAGCGCGTGGTAATTGGCTATAGCCGTAAGCAGCTGGAGGACGACTCAGTGTATGCCAAACGTCTGCGCCTAGAGTTTGTTCCTGATGGTGACCAGTGGCGCATTGATTGGATTGGCCAACAGTTTTCCTGTCAAGTAGGACGAGGGCGACAGACCTGGCATAACAGCCTTTGTTCCTAGGGGACGCATAGACAATGACCATGGGTGAAGGGGGCCTGATAGATGAGAATTGCCCCTAGAGGACTGATCTACTCCTAAGATGATTCTGAGACACACCTCCTCCCTATCACCCAGGAAGTACCAATGCCCTTCTATAGTTGGCTCAGTCCCCGTTCCCACGATAGCGTAAGAAGCCTAAAGACTAAGCAACGCGCCACCCAAAAGATAAAACAGCTCCGGGCGGCATTTAATGCCCATGTTCAGGAGGCAACAATATTACAAAATGGCCTGCAAAACGGGGAGCCCCCTGCTGATCAGGCACAGTATGTCCGAATCGCCACCTGGAATATCCGAGAGTTTGATTCATCGAGCTATGGATATCGAAGTCAAGAGTCAAAAGCGTATATCGCCGAAATTCTTTCACAGTTTGACCTCATTGCCCTACAAGAAGTCCGTCGTGACCTTTCTGCCCTCAACGATGTCACACAACTCCTGGGGCCTGACTGGGACTATATTGCCACCGACGTGACTGAGGGGGACTCCGGCAACGAAGAAAGGATGGTGTTTCTGTTTAATAAAAAGAAAGTCTGGTTTCGTAATGTGGCGGGGGAGCTAACCCTACCCCATGATCAAAAGATTACCGATCCCTTTGGCGAGCGCTTTAGGGTTGAAGGCGGAGCCCAGCTAGAACTGCCTGAAGGTGACAATCTGGTATCCCCAGCAAGACTGAAGGTAGATACCCTGGCTTCTGGTCAAACAAAACTTCGTCAAGCAGTGGAAATACCTTTACCAGAGGGAACCAAGATTGTTCTACCACCAGGCTCATCGATTCGCTTTGCCCAAAACGCAAAGGTGCCCATCACCAGTGACAACAGAATAGACTTTGCCGCAACCCCCACCATTCCTGAGTCCGCTGAAATTGTCCTGCCGCCCAACTCCCTAGTAGGGGGTCCACAACAGTTTGCCCGCACGCCCTTTATTGCTTCATTCCAGGCAGGTTGGTTAAAGATTAACCTAGCTACCGTACACATCTACTATGGTTCTGGGGCCACCGGTATCGAACGCCGCAAGGAGGAAATCCGACGTCTGACAGCCCTCCTAGCCGACAAGGCTAAGAGTGATAATGATTCGGATGCGGACTCATACTTTATGGTCCTGGGGGATTTTAATATCGTGGGTCCTGGCCACGAAACCATGGATGCCCTACGGACAAACGACTTTATGATTCCGGAGCCATTACAACATGTACCCGGTTCCAATGTTAAACAGGACAAGTTTTACGACCAGATTGCCCTATGGACTGGGGAGTCAAGCCGTCGTAAACCCTATACGCGGATTGTGCCATACCGAGCCGGTGTCTTTGATTTCTTTGATGTCGTTTATCGAAGCGATGAAGAGGAGATCTATCGTCCGTTGATGCGTAGGCCAGAATCTAGTGAGTTTTATTCCCGCTACTTGGACTGGCGGACCCATCAGATGTCTGACCACTTGCCCATGTGGGTTGAGTTACGAATTGATTTTACCGAGGAATATTTAGATAAAATTGAGGTTGACCTGCAAGCCAAACTCGGTTGATTAACCGCCTAATAGTTTTCAACAGTTAATTATTAGACAGTTAGTTTATATGGTGAATGCCCTAATTTGTTAGGGCATTCGAACGTCAAGTTAGCCAATCTTATTCAAGGCTTTCAGCAATATTTATTGCCCATTAACCTGTCTAACTAACCTAACAAATGCAATCGTTTTAGGGTTTATCCCCAAGCTCATTGAGTAATTTATATCTGAGCAATATATCGGACATGTTAAGTTCAGACGGATCACCTTTTTTTATTTGCTCAGGTTCTTCTTGGGTTGTCAGTACTTTTTTGGAAAAAGATAGAAAAACGAGAACGAACACTATAACAGCGGGGAAAAGTGTCATGGGAACTCCTTAGTTTGAACCTTGTTCACATCCAGAACTGAAAATCTATCGCTTTGCGTCCATAGTTCACAATATTGATGATCGCTGAAAGTTTTAGATAGCCAAAGCTACGGACGGCACAATCTGGGGAAACTACCAGTTACCGCTTAGACATAATTTAGCGATCAACAAAATCACTTAGGACTTCCCTAAGCCATGGGACACGCAATTAAAATGTAGAACTCTTCACACCCTGTCGTTTCTTAGAACATATTAATAAGCTGAAAATAAACGACTATCAATATGTTCTTGGTTCATTATGTTCGCTCATTTTGATAATGGCCTAGGTTCAGAAAAATGAGTAAATACTCTTAGTTTTTCTTTACGTATTGTCCGTAATTCGGTAATTTCATCGATTATTTTTGTTACTGAGTTAAAGAATAAATCGATCTGTTAAAAATTCTACCGTTAAGATTCAACCGTTCAACTAGCCGTCCAATCAATTCTAGGCACTTTAGCCAGTTGGCAAGACGTAACCGAAGCCTCTCTGTTACAACTAAAGATAGACAGTAAGAGGCACTTTATGACTATTGCCCCTTAGCAAAATGAATTTGGTCTGGATTGGTGAATTGTCATGGTCGTCCCTGAACATGACTTCTGAACATGACTTTATGGGGCAAATCAATCGAAACGTACGTCACAACATACTACTGTGTTTGTTGGCGCTGCTAACGTCCATTCTGGTTGATATTTTAACGGCTCGCTGGATTGTTCAACTGATTCTGAAACTGAATCAATCTGAGAAGGATCTGACCCAAGGAAATTGGCATACCCCCCGTTATGGCGGAGCGCAATGACGAGGTCGGACAGTTAGCCCTGTCTTTCACCGCCCTGGTCATGCCTGATTCGATCCGCCCAACTAATCCTCAGGTCAGCCCTCAGGTAGTGAAATCAGTACTCAATGTAGGTGAGATATTACACCCAGCAAATCGTTCACTACTCGTTACAATGGCACCACAGTCTGCATGTGAGGAGATGCCATGGCCGCATCTGGTGAAAATTCTCCAGATTCAAAACCCGATCGCTGGCTGCCGCCTTGGCAGTCAATCAAGACCGTTTTATCTGGCGGTTTATCGATTGATTGGGTCACCCAGCGCGCCCTCAAGTGGTTTGCTGTTGACGATGACCAGGTAGCCTCTGTCCTTGAAAAGATTAGGGCAGAATTACCCACCACCGAAGCCTGGTTAATTGGTAAACCCCAGTCTGGCAAAAGCTCAGTGGTACGCGGCTTAACAGGGGTATCCGCCGACATTATTGGCCAGGGATTTCGGCCCCACACCCAGCACACCGAGCGCTATGCCTATCCTTCTGCCGACCTGCCGTTGCTACTGTTTACTGACACTGTAGGCCTCGGAGATGTGGACCGCGATGTGGAGAGCATCATTCAAGAACTGCAGGATGACCTGACCCAGCAGGCAAGGGGAGCCCGCATCCTGCTGGTGACCGTCAAGATTAACGACTTTGCCCTAGACAGCCTGCACCAGATCCTCAAACAGGTCAGAGCCCAACATCCCACTATTCCGGTGGTATTAGTGGTCACCTGCCTCCATGAGCTTTACGCTCCCACCGAGGAGCATTCCCCCTATCCTCCTAGCCAAACTTCTGTCCAACGGGCCTTTGGTGAACTAAAACGGAGTTTTGACGGCCTCTACGACAGTGCCGTGATGATCGACTTCACCCTCGAAGAAGATGGCTATGCCCCTGTTTTCTATGGGTTAGATGCCCTGCTCCAGGTCCTGTCTGACCAGCTCCCCGAGGCAGAATCCAACGCCATCTACCAACTCCTTGAGCAGGCCGATGACGCGACAACCCAGCTGGGGGCCATCTACCGAGACGTTGCCCGTCGATATATTTCAGCCTTTGCCGTGATTGCTGCTACCCTGGCCGCCGTGCCCTTGCCCTTTGCCACCATGCCCGCCATCACTGTTCTCCAGGTGTCCATGATTGTGGCCCTGGGGCAGCTCTATGGTCAGCGCCTCAGCTTTTCCCAAGCAGGCGGTGTCGCCAGCACCATTGCCGGGGGCTTTTTGGCTCAGGCCGTGGGGCGAGAGTTAATTAAACTGGTGCCCGGCTTTGGCAGTGTCATCGCTGCGTCTTGGGCTGCGGCCTATACCTGGGCCTTAGGGGAAGGAGCCTGTGTCTATTTTGGTGATCTGATGGGGGGCAAAAAGCCTGATCCAGAAAGAATCCAGATAGCTATGAAGGAAGGGTTTGAATCAGCGAAAGAGAGATTTAAAGAGAGAGTGCAGCAACAGAGAGAGTAGCCGAATCTACTCTCCAAAATAGGGAGGGCGCGTTGTCTTTTTGGGCCAGCTTTTGTAGATAAAATGGCCCAACGTTGGTGCTGCCAACCCTAGACCAATCAAGCCGACCCACCAGGTTTGTTGAAAATCTCCAAGGTCAAATGGCTGAGGACTAGATGAAAACAACTCTGGCAGGACAGAAACAATATTGTTGAGCGCATGGGCAATAATCGGTGCCCACAGGCTGCGGGTACGAATATATAGCAGCGCCATTACCACCCCAAACATGGTCAAGCCAAGGGGATTATTGATATGCAACAGGCCAAACAACACCGATGACATAATCACCCCAGCTGGCAGATTCCAGCGTACGGCCCAGCGCTGCAGCAGCACCCCGCGAAACACGAATTCCTCGGCGATGGGGGCAAAGACAATCACCACAAACAGCATCAGATAACGATATAGTTCGGGGGCCACCGTTTCGACATTCAACAGTTGCTCGGTCAGTCGCTCTTCAACAAAGCCAGGGGCAATCAGGGAGACCGGATAGAACAGCAACAGAAAACTGCTGAAGGAGAAAATCAACATGCTAGAAATTAGCAACACCCCATAGGCCCAAGGGAAACGGGGGGGAGGTCCGAATAAACGGACCAACTTGAGCCCGGCATGGCGGCCAGTGGCCAGTAAAACGCCACAGACCAGACCAAAAATCATCATGAACTGCAAGGGCAGCCACAGTTTGTCATGCAGGGGCCAAGGCAGCAGCTGTTGATAATCCAGGACGGCACAGATTGTACCTACCAGCAAATTGCTCAGTATAAATGTAACCAGTACATGGGTGCGGAATTTAAGTACTTCGAAGGGGTTCCTACCCATGTTCATATGTGAGTAATCAAGATTTTATTAATTGTAGAACAGATAAATAACTCAGGCATTGCTGATCCTGCCATAAATCAACAACGGCTTATGCAATCTAGGTACATCCTTCCCATCCTTAGGTCATCACCACAGATTTACCCCCGCAGCTATGTTAAAACTGCATAGCAGTTGTGGTTTATCAGGATAGACATATGTGCGATCGCACAGCTCCCCGCATACCCTGGCAGTCCCGTACCCTATGGTCTAAGCTCCAAACCCAGACCCAACATGGCCTAGTCACCGGAGCCCTCAGACCCATTGACACCAATTACGAAATTGTCCCCGATGGTGGGATGGCATTTATCGTGCGAATTCTAACCAACCTCAACCGCAAAGACCAGGCCCGTAAGGTGCAGACCCAAGAAAAAACCAATCCTTTCTTACCCTACGATCCAAACCTCTATGTCACAGACATCTCCGACACCCATGTCTGTCTACTAAATAAGTTCAACGTCGTTGACCATCACTTTCTCATCGTCACTCGAGCCTTCGAGTCCCAGCTCAACTGGCTGACTCTGGGCGATTTTCAAGCCCTCTGTCGCTGTCTAGACGAGGTGGCCGGTCTAGTTTTTTACAACGGTGGTGAAGCCGCCGGAGCCAGTCAGCCCCACAAACATTTGCAAATCGTGCCCCAACCGTCCATGGATTTGCCCGTTGAACCCGCCATCCGCGCCACCCAATTTATTGATGGCATCGGGCAATCCCCCCAGCTGCCCTATGCCCATTGCATTGCCCAGCTGTCCCCGGACGATGGTGCGGAACAGTGGCTGAAACGCTATCGACAACTGCTCAGTCACCTAGCCATCGATGATCCCACCGGCCAATGGCAAGATCCCCAGCGCCAGGCCTATAACCTACTGGGTACCCGTAACTGGCTCATGGTAGTGCCCAGACGCCAAGAAAACCACCTCGACGTCTCCGTCAATTCCCTAGGCTTTGCCGGTTCGCTTTTAGTGAAAAACCAAAGCCAAATGGATCGACTCAAACAAATCGGGCCAATGACACTCTTAAAAGCAGTGGGCCAGAGCAGTGGGCCAGAGCAGTGGGCCGGGTTAGGTCCCAGCCCATAGCTACATCACTGACCTGATGGGCCTTAAACGAAGCTTGAAATATCCTCGCCGCATTCATCGGCTAAGAAGCACAGAGCACGAAAACGTAGCCCCACCAACTCATCGTATAAAGGGTTGAGCTTGCACATGGGCGGAATATGACCAATAGTGCGACCAAACAGGACAATATCCCGCTCGAACGGACATTGGGAAGGCACTAGCCGGGCAATGCGACGGGCCAACTTAGGCTCTTCAATTTTGAAGGCATCAAGCCAATGCCGGATGGGTAGCAAAGGCATAAATTGAACTTTGACGCCATGAAGGACATGATTCTTCAGAAATGCAGTGGCAGAAGACATGGTTCAGGTAGTAAAGACGTAGTATTCCAGGAAAAGAAATTAAATAAATTATTTTGAGGCGTTAACTGTATTGATTAAAGATTGACTAAAGCGTTTAGTAAAAGCTTGAAGAGTGGTTTGTAAATCCCCTCTACGTTAAGCAATCAAAGTTGTGACTAGGTAAAGAGAATGATAACCCTGATAAAACTTCGTTAAAGCTCTAATAAAGTCCAAAAAGTAAAATAGTAAAAGATTTTAAGTTTATTGTGTTCTAGTACAGCCTAGGAGATAGATTTCACTTTGTGTGTGCCCAAGGCGACATTTTTTTAACTGTCTATGCAGGATACGCATCCTAATGCAGGATACGCATCTCCCTTATAGATTTCCGGATCCTCTTGGGGGCTAGAGAGACGTTTATGGTTTTACCTAACACGATTAGTAGAAATCTAGGGAACAGAGCAACACTAAAGTCATAATGCCCGAAAAGTAATCCGTAATAGCTAGGAATCAACCTTGTCCACATTCAAAACGGTCATCCTACCATAGATAGGAGAAACTACAGGTTTTTAACTGCAATGGGGATACCTGCAACAACTTAATCAAAGTTGATACTAAAACCATGGTGATGGCAAAGATCCATGGGGATCACTGGCATCACCATGGTTAATCAGGATTTGATCAGGACTGGGTGAGCGGTCAATGGCCAGGCTCGATTAGGCCAAGGAATGGTCAACGCCAAGGATCAGGAGCATGACCGGTCAAGGATCAGGATCGGTTATCCGGAATTAAGTAACGCCATGTCGTGATATACGCTTAATTAGCACTCTGCTTCGGAGAGTGCTAAAGTCTTTCATTGCAGAGCGAAACGAGCTGACTATGGCGAAACTGGTACTATTTGATGAAAAGTCCCGCCAGGCTTTAGAACGAGGGGTTAACGCCCTGGCCGATGCGGTCAAAATAACTTTAGGTCCCAAGGGCCGTAACGTCGTTCTAGAAAAGAAATTCGGCGCACCTCAAATTGTGAACGATGGCATCACCATCGCGAAGGAAATTGAGCTGTCTGATCCCTTTGAAAATACTGGGGCAAGGCTGATCCAGGAAGTTGCTTCTAAAACTAAGGATTTGGCCGGTGATGGCACCACCACCGCCACCGTCCTGGCCCAAGCTATTATCCGTGAGGGTTTAAAGAACGTAGCGGCTGGAGCCAACCCCGTTAGCCTACGTCGCGGGATTGAAAAGGCTGTTGCCCAGCTAGTGACTGAAATTGCGGCCGTTTCTAAACCCGTGGAAGGCAAAGAAATTGCTCAGGTGGCCACCGTATCCGCCGGTAGCGACGAAGCCATTGGCAACATGATCGCCGAAGCCATGGACCGGGTGACTAAGGACGGTGTGATCACCGTTGAGGAATCCAAGTCCCTCCATACTGAGCTAGACGTGGTCGAAGGGATGCAGATTGACCGGGGGTACATATCGCCTTACTTCGTCACCGATCAGGAACGAATGATCGCTGATATGGACGGTGCCCTGGTCCTAATCACTGATAAAAAGATTAGCTCCATGCAGGATCTAGTCGGCGTTCTAGAAAATATTGCCCGCTCCGGCAGGCCTCTGGTGATCATCGCTGAAGACGTGGACGGCGAAGCCCTGGCCACCTTGGTGGTGAATAAGGCCCGTGGTGTACTCAACGTCGCTGCCGTTAAGGCTCCTGGCTTTGGTGAGCGTCGCAAGGCCATGCTGCAGGACATTGCCGTTCTCACTGGCGGTCAAGTGATTTCTGAAGAAATTGGCCTCAGCTTAGAGATGGCGACCATTGAAATGTTGGGAACCGCCGAAAAAATCACTATTACTAAGGACACCACGACCATCGTGTCCAACAGTGGTAACAAGCCCGACATTGACGAGCGTATTGGTCAAATTCGTAGGGAATTGGATGCCACCGATTCTGAATATGACAAGGAAAAGCTGTCTGAGCGCTTGGCCAAACTGGCGGGTGGCGTAGCCGTGATTAAGGTCGGTGCAGCGACGGAAACTGAGCTGAAGGACCGGAAACTGCGGATTGAAGATGCCCTGAGTGCCACTAAGGCCGCTGTGGCTGAAGGCATTGTGCCCGGTGGGGGGATCACTCTGCTGCACCTGGCTCAAAAGCTAGAGGCTTTGAAAGCAGGTTTGGCATCTGAAGAGCAAACGGGTGTGGACATCGTCATGCGGGCGGTGGAAGCGCCCCTGCGTCAGATTGCTGACAATGCTGGTGATGAAGGCTATGTGGTCGTGGAAAAAGTCCGCGCCATGCCCTTTAACGAGGGCTATAACGCCTTGACCGGTGCCTACGAAGATTTGATGCTGAGTGGCATTGTGGACCCGGCCAAGGTTGTGCGTTCTGCCCTGCAGGATGCGGCATCCATTGCGGGCATGGTATTGACCACGGAAGCTTTAGTGGTCGAGAAGCCTGAGCCTGCAGCTGCCGGTGGCGGTGATCCCATGGGTGGCATGGGCGGCATGGGCGGCATGGGCGGCATGGGTGGCATGGGCGGCATGGGCGGCATGGGCATGATGTAAGCCTCCCTGGCCTTAATTCGATATTTCGTAGGGGCGTTCCATGGAATGCCCCTACGTTTTTTTATGATTAATGTGTGATTAATGTGTGATTAATGTGGCCGAAGCAGGCCGATTAGCGATATTCTAAATAGTACATATTTACTTGTTTGGACAGCGATTTGTCTGAGACAGTAATTAATGTAGTTATTAGATCAGTCATTAGATAGTAATTGGAATAAGCCGGTGACTCCAGTGTCTAATCTAGCCAAACTCCATGAGGTGGAACTCAGTCAGCGGATTTTAGAAATGGCAACGGTGGGGGTGTATCGGGAATCGTTATTTGATGCTTTTAGTGGGGTGGCGAGTAAACGCCAGGTGCGGGCTGCGATCGCAACCGCCAAGCAGTTTGGCCTCCGTTCCAATCCGGCCCTCCGCGATACGGACCTGGGCACCTACTACCACATTGATCCCAAGCACTACGACAGCTTTCAAAATTTGCTGGAGTCGGCAATTTCTCCATTGTCCACCGATGATGTGGCCACTCGTTTGCGGAAATTAACCGAGGCTGTGCAGATTTTAGTGCGAGTGTCGGGGGGAGTTGCGATCGCGCTATTGATCAGCGGCAGTCTCTGTGTGCTAAATGGCAAACTGACCCTGGCGGCCATCATCTGGAGTGCATCGTTAGCCGTTAGCCTGGTGTGGATGCTGCAAAAATTATTGGTGGGGTCCTTGTTGGAGGGATAATCTACATCGATTGCAATTTACCAGCACCTCATCCCTCTACCAGCAATGGATCCTGGGAGCGCAATTTGGAGAGCAATTAGTTTAACCACAAGGGATGGCCCTAGGCGGTTAGGGTTCACCCTTCACATGCTGATCCAGCCACTCCACCATTTCCCACAACACATGACCCACTGCCTCCCGAGAACGATAGCCATGGCCCTCCGCCGGTAGCGACACGTAGCGCACCGTGCCGCCCAAACCCTTCACGGCTTCATATAAACGTTCCGACTGAAGCGGATAGGTGCCCGCATTGGTATCCTCAGCCCCATGGATCAACAGCAGGGGTTCATTGATTTTCTCGGCGGAAATAAAGGGGGACATGGTGAGATAGGTTTCTGGGGTTTCCCAAAATGTGCGCTGCTCTCCTTGAAACCCAAACGGTGTGAGGGTGCGGTTATAGGCCCCACTGCGGGCAATCCCCGCTTGAAACAGATCGCTATGGGCCAACAAATTGGCGGCGGTAAACGCACCATAGGAATGGCCGCCAATGGCCAGACGGCTGCCATCACTCACCCCGCGCTCCACCAGATAATCGATCGCTGCTTCAGCGCTAGACACCAACTGCTCAATGTAGGTGTCGTTTGGTTGCGTATCCCCCTCGCCAATGATCGGCATGGTGGGTCCACTCAGGACCGCATAGCCCTGGGTTAACAGAAATAATACTGAGTCTCGGCCAGGCCGGGTAAAGGTATATTCTGAGCGAGTATTTTGACTGGCCACCTGGCGATCTTTAAACTCTTCGGGATAGGCCCAAAAGATTGTGGGTAAGGGACCGTCAGTGGTTGCATCATATCCCGGTGGCAGATATAGGGTGGCGGTGAGGGTTACGTCATCTGCGCGGGGATAGCGCACAATCTCTTTTTGCACATCGGCATACCAGGCTAAGGGATCGACCAATTCTGTGAGGGGAGTATCTTCTCCGGTGGAGAGATTAATGTGATGATAGTTGCTGGGGCTGGTCTGGGATTCTCGGCAGACAATTAAGGATTGGGCATTGCCGTCCAGAATGCGGATTAGTTGGCTAAAGATTTCTCCTTCCGCCTGCCACAGACGTTCTTTCTCCAAGGTTGCTAGATTTAAACGATCTAGAAAGGGAAATACCCCCTCTGGCGAAGCCCCGCCACCGCTGAGATAGAGACTGGTGCCATCGCCGCTGAGCTGCAGGACTGAGCGGCCATAGGGGCCGGGCATGGTGACTGGGGTGCCAGGGTTGGCATAGGCATCTTGAAAGTCTCGTGCATCCAGTAACTTCGCCTCAGGGCCTGGGGCCTGGGGATTGATCGCCCAGGTTTTGAGCTGACGACTGTCATACCAAGCTTCTGTTGCGATCGCTAAAGTATCGTTACTCCAGGTTACCCCCTGAAACCGCAGTGTCGATCGCCACAGTTTTGTCGGATTGCCATCAAAGGGAGCCGCTAGGGTATAGAGACCATCGCGATGGTCGGCTGGGGTATTGGCATCGCCGCCATCGAGGGCTTCTACCCAGTAAAGGGTGGCGGGCTGATCGGTGCGCCAGCTGATGTTGCGTTTGCCTGGGCGCACGGAGTCAAAGGCCAGGGAAATATCATCGGCCAGGGGTAAGTCCGCCAGTTCGTGGATCACTTCTCCCCGGCGGTTGAGCAATTCATAGCGCACGGGGAATCGGCCCAGGGGGACCTGGTAGGAAAAGGGCCGGTGTACCGTAGACCGCAGCAGCCATTGACCATCTGGAGACACCGTCACATCTCGAATTAGGCTCGGTGCATCCAGTAGGGTGATGTCTCCCGCTAAGCTAATGTGGGCCAGCTGGGCCGAGAAATAGTATTCAAACAGGGCCTCATCGTGGGGGCTTTTCAAAAGATTGGTGTAGGTGCGGGTAGCGGCCACCCGGCCCTGGCTACTTTCAATGATGGGGCCTGGGGGGACCGTGGGCTCGGTGGGAGGTGCCCCGAGTCCCTGGGGTCGTACTTTGCAAATCATGCCGTCATCCCCTGGCAGCCAATGGCACGGGCTGTTGTACACACCATTGAGGATGGGACCCGCCAGGGGGGTGGCCTTGGCCTCGGCCAAATCTAACACCCAGGGTTCAATGCCGTCGGCCTGGGTGAGGGTAAAGGCGAGATAGCGACTGTCGTAGGACCAGTACAGGTTACGGATACGGGCACCGGCGGGCAGAGCGATGGGGGTGCTTTCCGTCGCGCCCAAGGGTCGGACGGTGATGCCCTTGTAGGAGGCTTCTTGGGCCGGTCCCCAGGTGGCAGGGTTGAGTTTGGTGCCTGCGATCGCAACCCAAGGTTCCGCCAGCTCAGATATGGGGGGCAGTGCCCGTCGTTCAAACTCCACCAGCCATTGGTTATCCGGGGAAATCGACACCGCCGGTAGCTGGTCTGCATCCAACATAGACACAATCGGTTCCGGCGGATTTTGCCAAGTGGACACAGGCTGATCGATCTGGGCGGAAACGGGCATAGTGATTAGGGGAAAAACGATAAGCGGCAGCAGGTGTCGAAGCATGGGAGTTTGAAGCTAGAACATGGGCGCTGGAATCTAGAGTTTAGTATTTCCCGTCCCATCCCATCGTGCTTTTACAAACACTCAAAACGCAACATAACGGTCAAAATCTAGCACCTCTACCAAGACGTTGTGCATGCACCTAACCCATTATGCTGAGCGCTAAAACTAGGGGGTTCAGCTGCCCTAGCTGCTAATACAATTTGACCCTGTTCATCTCTCTGTACATGGCTGGCCTCCTGCAGCTGTGGAGGATTAGAGATTGTTGTTGCCTCAGGATCAGGAAGATTATTCTCAGCTGCCATCGGATCAACATCATTTAAAAATCGCCAATCTTGCCAGCCTTCGGATGTTTGCAACCGCTGGGTGGGATTTGACGGTAACCCATTCTGGCCACCAACTACAAAGCGATTGTTATTATCTGCTGGACAGCCCACAACAATTTGACTGCTGGAATCATTCACCGTCGCCGGTAACTCCACCAAACCACTGCTCGCCTCTAGTCCAGAGGTATTTAACTCAACCACACCATTAAACTCAGACCCCAGGGCCGATGTCGCCGTAATGTCACTCTCGGCGGTGAGCAGTTCCCTAAAGTCAGTGCCGAGAATATTTTGAGCCGTAATCCTCACCTGTCCCCCCCTACCCTGCTGGGCATTGGCGGTAATATCGCTATTTTCCAGGGCAATGAGAAAAACGGTATCAATATCGATGTTGCCGCCGTCGGCATTACCGGCATCGGTGTTGATGTTGCTGCCTTGTCTGAGTAACAAAATAGGGGTTTGCAGTTCAATGTTGCCCCCTAGGCCAGACGCCGTGGCCGCATTGATGGAGCCTCCATTTTCCAAGCGAATGAGATTGGCCCTGGCATTTAATGAGCCCGCATCACCGGAGCCAAGACTATTGATGGAAATCGCACCTCCATCCCGAATAATCAGCTCATTTGCCCTGACCTGTAGCTCACCTGCTCGCCCATTGCCCACCACCCCTGGAAAATCACCCCGTCCAGACGACGACGTCAGGCTACTGGGCACTTCCACCGTCACATTCAGCGGTCTACTCAAACCCGTCCCGCTGATCTCTAAAACATCAGCCACATCAACCGTTAGCGTGCCGCCTGGCCCATCGCTAAACGTAGTTGTAGAAATGTTGGCCCCATCACGAATGACAAGATTGCCCGTGGTCAGGACCACATCTCCAGCCGGGGCACCACTAAAGCTGGATGTGCCCGGTCCACTGATAAATCGTCCATCGGAGGACAAACCAATAATGGTTGTAGTCCCTGTCACATTTAGGATCACATCCCCAGCAGGGCCACCTAATGGGACTAACCCTGTACCCAGAAATGCTCCGGTTTGGTTCCCGAGCTGAGCGCCCCCCGTGGTGGTTAAATCCTGGGTATTGATTTCGATATTGCCCCCTGGGCCAGTGCCAAAAATACTGTTGGCAAAAATGCCCGTGGGGACAATGGCCCCTGGGGGAGTATCCAATAATTCAACCGACTCAAGGGCGTTCACCAACAGATTGCCACCGTTGCCAGAACCGAAGGTGAATGTTTGTAACAGTCCGCCATCCCGTAAGGTCAGACGCTGGGTGTTAAGGCTTAAGTCTCCTGCATCTTGGGTGGTGCCCTGCAGGGTTCCAGTCAAGAAGATGGAGCTGACAATGTCCACCGACTCAGTGGCCGTGACAAAGGCATCGCCCCCTGCACCAGCTCCGCTCGTGGTGGTGGAGATTAATGCGCCATCCTGTAACCGGAGTCGAGCTGTATCGATCCGTAATTGACCGGCTGGTCCCGTTCCGTTGCTGCCTGCCAGTAGGCCACTTTCTGCGGCAGAGATGTCTAAAGTGCCTTGGATCGCATTAACAAATAAGACCTGTAAATTGTCATACCCTAAGCCACTGAGTTCAATTGAGTCGGTAGCTTGCAGGATTAGGTTTCCCCCCGGTCCATTGCCCCCGGTGGAGGCTGAAAGCAAACCGCGATCGCGAACCTGTAGCTGCCTGGTATCCACCACCAGGTCACCCCCCATGCCATCGCCAATGGTATCCGTACTCAACCGGCTAATAATCTGACCATTGGCGGAGGCTCCTTGGACGGTGACTGAGTCCGTAGTCGTTATGGTCAAATCTCCCCCTGGCAAGGCCCCCTGGGTGACGGCTAGGAGCTGAGACCCGCCTTCTACTAGAAGGGCTGCTCCATGTAAATCAATTTCTCCAGCACCAGGACCGCTGGTGTTTAGCAGCGCCCCTTGGCTCAGGTGAATCGTACCAAAGCTAGAATTGTCGGCGTACTCCAGGTCAAAGCCGGTGGGAATGGGGGTTAGGCTCACAGTCCCTTGGGCCACACTACCAACTTCTAGCCGTCCTAAGGGAGCTGATACCGTTCCCCCCGCCACAGTGACATCCCCACCCACTAGGGCCAGGGTATGGCCAGGGGTGACAAATAATCCCGGCAGCGTGGGAGGAAAAGTACCGGGACCATCCACCCGAATTTCTCCGGGTGTTGCCCCCAGGTTTAGCCCAACGGGGGTGCTCACGGTCAGTAACGGTGGAGCATTGGGGGTAGTGGCGCTAAATACGCTGCCATCGGCGAAGACAACATTGTCGGCACTGCTGGCGACAAAGGAACCCGGCACCTGAAGCACGGCGTTGGGACCAAAGATAATGCCGTTGGGGTTGAGCAAGAATAAGTTAACGTCGCCCTGGGCTGTAATGGCACCATCAATATCCGAGGTCAGTCCCCCGGTGACGCGGGTAATGATGTTGGTTAGGGACGGATCATTTTGAAAGAGGGCCGCTCCACCGGTGGGGATGGAAAACTCTTGAAAGCTATGGAACAGAGTCTGACCGTCGCTGGCCAGAGTGCCCCCAGCAATGGGGCAAATGGTGCAGCCCCCAGGCACGACTGATGGGGTGGGTAATGTAGTATCAGGACTGATCTGGGCCTGGGCGGCAGGAGGAGCCATGCCGTTCGTAAAGACGGCACCCACGAGCGTTGTTGCGATCGCCCAGCCGTAACGTGACAACTTGGACCAGTCTAGTTGGGACATCGTCGGGAGCCTCGTTCTCATGGCAGGTCGTATCTGAAGGATTTGGCCTGACGACATAGGATTTTTGCCTGGTTAATAGTCTTACAGGTTAGGTCCAAGTCTGTCAGGAGAATCCTTGAATTCCCGCATGGCGATCATTGATTTATGGCGATTATTGGTTTATGGCTATATGGAACGGCTGGCTTCCATCTGTTTATTTGTGGTTAGTCGTACGTAGTTAAGAGATATGACTTTTCCCCCATTGGCGGATGTTATATCCCGATTGTTAAGGGCATGGGTTGAATGAAACTGCTAAACATCGTTGCCCAAAACGATGGTTGGGATGGATGGCGATGGGACCAATGCTAGGATTTTTACCCGTCGTTAGGCGACGGCTTTGGCAGCGTAGCTTATATGTGATGCTAGCGGTGGTCATGGGGTTGCTGGTGGCCTGGGGCAGGCCCGTGACGGCTAACGATGTCAGCGGAACGATCCCCAGTGCCGAGTCCGCCCTAGGGCAGGGCAGGGCCTTGTTTGCCTCTGGGCAGCTAGTCGCTGCAGCTGATGTGTGGCAGCAGGCGGCCCAAGCCTATGGCACCCAGGGAAACCGATTGGACCAGGCTAGGGCGACCCACTACCTAGCCCTGGCCTATTTTAATTTGGGGCGATGGCAGCTAGCCCAGGCGACCAATACTGAGGCTCAGACCCAGTTAGCTGTTGCTGCTGCTGCATCTGAGGGCGGCCCTCAGCCTGAGGGCGGCCCTCAGGCTGATCCGGCTTTGCTGGGGGCGATTTTGAATTTGCAGGGACAGTTGCAATTGGTGTTAGGTCAGCCGGAGCAGGGGATCGAGACCTGGAAGCAGGCTGCAGCGACCTATGCTTTGGTGCAGGATGCCACGGGACAGCTGGGGGCTCAACTCAATCAAGCCAAAGCGTTACAGACCCTGGGCCATTATCAACAAGCTCAACTGCTGCTGGATCAGTCCCTGGAGCGATCGCAAAACCAAGCTGATCCAGAGGTGAAAGCAACCAGTCTCAGGCTGCTGGGGATGGCCGCCCAGGCCATGGGGGATTTGGAGCGATCGCAATCTCTCCTAACAGAAAGTCTAGGGATTACCCAAACCCTGGCCGCCGCCCAGCCCGTGTTTGCCGATCAGTCCAGCGCTATCCTGATCAGCCTGGGCAATACCCTGGCTATCCGTGGAGACACCGATGCTGCTCTATCCCGCTATCAACAGGCGGTTGAGCTGGCCCGGCAGCCCCACAGTCGGATTGAGGCCCAGCTGCATCAGCTACAGCTATGGGTGAAGACGGAGCAGTGGTCATCTGCCCAACCGCTGTTGGAGACGTTGCCTGCCCAGTTAAAGGCGTTGCCACCGGCACGGGATACGGTCTATGCCCAGGTCAACTTTGCGGCTAGTTGGAGCCGGGCGGCCCAATTCTCCCTAGACAAACGGATGCTGAACCAACGGACCGAGATCGCTCAGCTGCTGGCGGATGCAGTCAAAATGGCCCGTAGTTTGTCGGATAGACGGGCAGAAGCCTTTGCCCTGGGACAGCTGGGACATTTGTATGAGACAGCCCGCCAATGGTCAGATGCCCAAAACCTGACCCAGCAGGCCATGGGGCTGGCGGCAGAGCTGGATGCCCCGGATCTGAAGATGACCTGGCAGTGGCAACTGGGCCGGATTTTGCAACACCAGGGGGAAACGGAGGGTGCGATCGCAGCCTACGGCAAGGCGGTGGAATCCCTCCAAACCCTGCGGCAAGAATTGGTAGCCCTCAGCCCTGAGCTACAGTTTTCGTTTCTAGAAACCGTTGAACCGGTTTACCGGGAGCTGGTGTCCCTGCTCTTAGACAATCATCCCGATCAGCCCCAGCTGCAGCAGGCGAGGCAGTTAATTGAATCCCTACAGCTGGCGGAACTGGACAACTTTTTCCGCCATGCCTGTTTACAGGCCAAACCCCAGCAGATTGACACGGTTGATGCCACCGCCGCTGTGCTCTATCCGATTATTTTGCCCGATCGGCTAGCGGTGATTGTTTCCCGACCGAGACAGCCCCTGTTTTACTACGCCACCCAATTGCCCCAAACTGAGGTGGAAAGTACCCTGGCCCAATTGCAGCTCTATCTCAATCCCCACTTTTTTGAAGCGGATCGGCTACAGCTTTCCCAGCAGTTATATGACTGGTTGATTCGTCCGGCTGAGGATTTTCTGGGGGATACCCAAACCCTCGTTTTTGTATTGGATGGAACGCTGCGCAATTTGCCCATGGCGGCATTGCACGATGGCCAACAATATCTGATCGAACGCTATGGCGTTGCCCTGAGTCCAGGGTTACAGTTGCTAGAGCCCCAAGCCCTGAAGGTTGAACAGTTAGACGTGTTAACGGGGGGCATCAGCACCGCCCAGCAAGGCTTCTCTGCCTTGCCCGCCGTGGATACAGAAGTCAACCAAATTGCCGCCACATTGCCCACCACCCAACTGCTCAACCAGCGGTTTACCACCGAGCGCCTGAAGCATGCCCTCGGCGATGTCCCCTTTTCGGTGGTGCATTTGGCCACCCACGGTCAGTTTAGCTCCAAGGCAGAAGATACCTTTCTGGTCACCTGGGATGGCCGGATCAATGTGCAAGAGCTGGATGCATTGTTGCAGCCTAGACGGCGAAACCTGACCAAACCCTTGGAGCTGTTGGTACTCAGTGCTTGCCAAACCGCCACGGGGGACAAACGGGCCGCCCTGGGCTTGGCGGGCATTGCCTTGCGTTCTGGGGCTCGTAGTACTCTGGCCACCCTGTGGCAGGTGAATGATGAATCCACCGCCACCCTGATGGGGGAGTTTTACCAACAGCTAACCCATCATCCAGGCATGACTAAGGCGGCAGCCCTCAGGGCTGCCCAGCTAAAATTGTTACAGCAGCCTCAATACCAGCAGCCCTTTTACTGGGCACCGTTTGTATTGGTGGGAAATTGGTTGTAGTATGCGCTAGATTGCCTAGAATGGTCGTTTTGCCTCAGCAAGAACCACTAAGTTTCAACTTGGTGGGGGTTAACTACCGTAAAATTACAGGGGCATAGAGGTAATGACACTCAGGTTTATGAAGCGATGCTGGACCTGGGGGGGCAAAACAAAAAAGTTAAATAAGGGTGCCTGCTGAATTTAGCTCAGATCCACTTTAAGGAGCGATAACTAACTAGGCCCTGGATTCTCAACTCGCTCACCTAATGCCCCTTTAAAATCTCCTTTCAAAAATCTCTTTAGCTTTCCCATGCCATGAAATCTCCACTTTACTTGTGTTTAACCCTGTTAGGTGCACTATTCTTTGGGAGCTTATCCAGTTCAGCGGTTCAAGCGGATGATTCTGCTCCTGTGCTCAGCTCGATGCATGTTGTGGCGTCACCATCCCGTGGGTCTGTGCTGTTTGAGCCCCCCACGGATGATAGGGTGGATAATTCTCGAGGTGGGGCGTCTCGGCCCACGGCGGTGAAATGTATCCAAGATGATGCTTATGGGATTCCCCTAACGGCGTTGATTCCCCAGTCTGGGGTCGGTCTTACCGTTGCCCCGCATCCTACACTGCTGGTGTATGTGCCGCCCACCCAAGCCACCCAGGCCCATTTAACATTGAGGGATGAGGACCAGCGTGGGCTGTACCAAAGCCAGATAGCCATTCCCAGGACGGGGGGTGTTTTACGGATTGAATTGCCCGCCGATAGTCCTGAACTGGCCATGGGGCAAACCTATGATTGGTCCCTCGCTCTGCTTTGCCAGCCGGCTCAAACCGATATACCCATTGTCCAGGGGCAAATTCGGCGGGTGGCACCGGCGGATGGCGAGTTGAGCGCTCAGTCCTCTTTGTTGTCTAAGGCTATCTTCTACGGCCATGCGGGGGTGTGGCACGATATGTTGGTTAACCTGGCCATCTTGCGACAGTCTGAGCCAGGGAATAGTACTTTCCAGGCTAATTGGGCTGGGGTACTTCAAGCTGAAAATCTGGGTGCGATCGCAAACACTCCCTTGCTGAACTGAACTATGGCAAAATGACCACGGCTGCGCCAATCGTCAAATTTGGCGGCAGCTGTTGCGGTGGCTGATGGGTCCATGCCGACTAGGGCATCGGCGGATTTGAGCACTCATGCTAGGACTGGGAAAGGGACTCCAGCAGTGGCGGCGGGTGTATCCAGAGGCCATTGTCGGTCTTGGACCAATCGACGATAGTTGCGATCGCCTTTGGCTATAACGCTAATGGAGTTGTTCAGAGGATCGCTTAGATTTTTATTTAAAGCATTGAAATGTCTGGGTTCACCCCAGTCTGGTTCGGCCTGAATCGGAAATAAACATGGGTCATGGTTTAACGTGAATAACAACTTTGACTGTGTTGAACAATCTAAGGATGGCATCCCCATGACTAAATCCCAACACGGCTCATGGCCTGCATTGTCGGCAATGATGTGAATGGTTCCTTAAAGCAAAATTTTCTGGAAATAGGAATTTTGTGGTATCGAGTTAGTATTCTATCTCTATTTTAAAGCATTATCTGTTGGGCTCGTTGCAGTACCTCTGATTCATCTAGCGGACTCGATGGATGATGAGATAGGCAGAGTGAAGTTGCAACTTTAATCGGTGGATGTAAAGATTCTGAAGCAACATAAAATTGTCCCCGCTTAAGTTTGGCAATATCATCTCCATGACCACCCCGCTGACGTATTTGGTCTTGAACTACGCTAATAGCCGCAGGGGAATTCGCCCTTCCATAAAATTGATTAGAACAGTTTGCAATAATATTGTGGTCGATACTTTTTGGTGCTTGGGTTGCGAAAATAATACCAAGTCCGTATTTTCGTGCCTGAGCTGCAAGCCGATTGAGGCTAGATTTGCAGGGTGTAGATTGCTGAGATGGCAGAAAATCTTTGGCTTCATCAATAACTAGCAAACCCCTCAACGGTTTATCCAATGGAGCTGGATTTTTTTTGATCCAGGTAAATAATGTCATTGCCAATTGATTGAGAAACTGCTGCTGCTGAGCTAGTCCTGGCAAACCAATAAAGTTAATAATGGATAGACGCGTTTTGGATGGATTTTCTAAACCTAGTAAAATAGCTGGATCAAGTGAGGAACCACTTTGGCGCAGAAGTGGATTGTTAGCAATTTCCGCATTTAATAAATCGGCCATTTCCTGTGCTCGTTTATGAGCATTGCTAATACCACCATGGGCTTCCTCTGGTAGCTCTTTTAGAAACTCAGCAAAGTATTCTAAATCTCCTCCACCTGTGCGAGCAAAGTGCTCTAAAGCATTCCTCAAGACTCCACGCTTGATCTGGGCTGTGTTACCTTTCCCTGAAGCCACAACAGCTTGTAAACTATCGCGAGCCATATCAATTGCTTGACTCAATTCATCAGCATCACTGACCAGTGCTGAAAAATTGGGCAACGGATCTAGGGAAAGTGGTCTACCGGCCTTACGCCCTGGCGTCCAGATGATCACCTCAGTATTATGGTGATAGCGCTCAGCTTGATCGCGATCATGATCATTCCAGCTATCTGGAATGATCGGCCATGTGTCTCCCATTCTTGCTAAATCATTAGCTCCATCAATTACAATGGCAGGAATACCTTGAATAGCAGCTTCTTCGACCAGGCGTCGAACGAGTACTGTTTTTCCAGCTCCACTTCCTGCCAAAATCACTGTATGTTTGGTTAATTCTTCTAACGGAATTGAAATTGTATTACTGATTTGCTGCCCGATAATTCGCTTACCCACAGGTAAGCCATCGGGTTGATTTTCGGGAGCGGACGAGCTAGAGCTTGAATTATCTGCCCGAGCCTTACTTGATGTTTCGGTCGAAGTAGTACTAGATGAATAAGATTCGGTATTCTTTGAAGCAGAACCTTTAGCGCTATTGGCAGGTTGCGAATGACCTTGACTGTTGTTAGTAGGACTTTCATTACCAAATAACCAGGCTACGGTATCTTGCAAACAAGGAAGTTTGGAAACCGGCTGTTGCTGCTGCAGCCAACTATCAAAGTTAGGTAAGTTTTGTGCTTTTAATTGATGCAAAGCGCCTATAGTTCGAAGTTCTTCCTCGGTGGGGTAGATAAATAGTCCTCCTGCCTGAGAAAATTTCTGTGTTATCTGTTGGGTTGCTGCACCACCTGGAATATCGTTGTTTTGGGTTCTAAAGATTACCAATCGTCGAAAACTCAATGCGCGATCAATACCGGCAGTGGTGATGGCAGCTTTTAATCTAGCCTTATAGGCAGAATGATGTGTGCGTTGGAGCGCTCTAAGGCATAAATGTTTCTCGCGATCTCCTTCGGCGCTATAGATCAACCGAACTCGAGCATGCATTTGCGGATAGTTTTTGCCACCAGGAAAATTAATATCTAGAGCGGTGTCTACATCATCAGAAAGAGTACTTTCCTTTTGAAGACAATATCCAACTGTTTGTAACCATTGCCCTAAGACAATATCTTCATTGCTTTCATCTATAACACCATGAAGAGAGAACTGAACTTGTATTTTCTGAAAGGAGTCTTCAATCCTAGAGAAATCTGAGTGGTGAGAAATTTCTGGTCTTCCTTCATCAAATAAACGAAGCTCTTTAACTGCCTTTGCTTCCAAACAATCCTGGCGATGTTTGTCACAGGTTTTTAAAATCTGTCTGGGCAGTTTCCCTTTTTTAGCAGCATCTGCAAAAAAATCAGAATGGAATGGCCATGTTGGGTAAGGTATCTTTAGATTCTTGGGGTAAGCAGCTGTTATTCGAGACTGTACTAATTGAGATGCTAAAGTTTGTTGATTAATTTCTGATAAAACGATTGAGCTTTGGAATCGATCTCTAACTGATTTGATTACATTCTCTTTCAGTATTATCCAAGTTGAACCTAGGCAAGAAACTACCGTTAATGTGCGTGATGTTTTGTCTCGTAGCGCCATTAATCCGCCACCGATTCCGTCAATAATTAATTGGGAGGTGCGCTGTTCTGCTGATAGCTCATCGTTTGTTGATAAGGATTTAACATAGTGATGTTGAGAAACTATAGAATCAATCTGATCAAAGGCCAGAACCCAAGAAGACTGTAACCCTAAAACCCAGGAGAGTCCTTCTATAGTATCACTGAGCTTTTTGCAAGAAGTTGTTTTAAAGCGAAACTCTTTCTTGGCAGAATCTTCGATTTCTAACCCACATAGCCAAGAATAGCCGATATCAGAAAAAATAAAGTTATCAGAATTAAGCAATACTAAGGCTCTAATAATATCCTGATATTGATTGGCTGCCTGGCGATTACGTTGATTAATAGCATTCAGAATCAACATAATCCCCTTATTTAGGGGAACCGCTGTTAAAGTTGCCAATGTTTCAACTGAAACATTGGCATGGCCAGCTAAATTAAGCAAATATTGTATGACCTGCTTTAATTGAAATTGAGATGTTCCATCTTCACTTTCTTCACGTAGGGAACTGATATAGCCTTGTACTGTTGTTTCCCAAAAATCATGGACATCGGTCATATCTACTAAGATAAAGCCAATGCCCTGTGACGCTAGTTTCTGACGCAGAACACCTAGAAAATGGGTTTTTCCTGCACCGGGAGCTCCCTCCACAATTTGTCCTAAAGGTGGCTTAGAGTCTTGGGATTTAGAAAGTTGAGTTGCCGCAGCAAGGATTTTTTCGCGTTCTTTCTGATGTAAATCTTCAATATGAAATGTGGGTGCATCCCATATATTTCGAACATGGGTGGTCCAACTAAAGTCAACAGCTTGTAATGCTTTTAGAGCCTGGGCATTGTCGATCATAGTGATTAATTATTTAATGTAAATAAAATAGCGTTTGTCTCCGCCCCCTAAATCAATGGCTGCTTGCTCATCTTCAGGCCCAATTTCTTGGGGATCTTCCATGGGGCTAAGAGAAACCTCTCCAGCTTGCTGCATAGAACGCAGAGTATCGTTAATCTTCTGAGGTGATATATCCTCTAAATATTGATGAATTTTGGAAAGCCGCGCTCTAGAATCAAAACTGCTTTCAGTAATACTAGCGTGTGCGTTACGAATTTTTTCTTCCAGAGATTTAGTCTTGGGTACTGCTAAGAATTCTGATAAAGAAATATCTCGTTCTTTTAGGTGATAGCCCAACTTATTTAATAATTGACCTAGCACAAGTGTCGAATACTTGGACAAAGATAGCTTTACAGTAAAATTATCTATTGCCCAGTCCCACGCTTTATCGTTAAGAACAATATGCTTCCGTTTCGTTGTTTTCTTTCCAGGTTGTATTCGCTCACGCTCCTCTAACCTGATAAGCCCTGCCACTTCTAAGGGCCTACGTTGAGATGCAGAAAGAATGTTATAGTCCATAATGGCTGGCTCTTCACCACTAATTATAAGGTCCCATAGTGCAAGTGCCTGTTTTGGGGTTAACTGTTCACTCATTAAAGTACCTCACTCAAAGATTGTAGTTGCTGACGTCGAAATCGGACGACGTCACGAATTTTTTCAATAGCTACCTCAGCATCTGACATAACTTCATCGTGAGGTAGCCTTAGAACAATATAGTCGCTTATGAGGAGTTCATAGTCACGGTTGCGATCTTGAATAAATCCAAATCGATTCCCATGATGTCGGTAGCCATCAATTTCCACCACGACACGTCCTTCTTTCCAAAGTAAATCAACCACGTATTGACTAAGATTTACCGATTGTAATCTTTGGTTAAACTGAAACAGTTGTGCTAATTCATTATCTTGCTCCAATAAGATAGCTAGTTTTTTCTCACCAGGGCTGAAAGGGTGAGGCCTCCCATGAATGGGGAAAATTTTGTATTTAGCTTCTTGAGTAGGTTTAGTTTGCTGGAATGTTGGCTCAGTAGTATAAAGTGTAACTGCGCCATAAAGCACTGACTCTAGCTCTTTGGATACCGCTAAACTCTCTGGGATCAGTAATATTATGCGTGAACTCGTATGATCAGCTATCCAAGTGATTGCTTTTGCTAACCCAAGCAAGCAGTGGCTTGATGGCTGAGAATCTGCGATCGCTAGAATAATCCCATCTAATTCAAGTGCAAAAGCGAGTTGAGTCAACTGTAGGTGATGGGGAAAGTCCTTTAGAAAAGGGACCTTCTGGTTTTGGCATGCTTGTACTGCCGTCTTGAGCCAAGGTAAAGATATACTTTCACGGGTTGCTTGCAAGACGGAACATGAATATTGATTGCTTAAGGCATCCGTCGCTAATGCCCCAGATTCTACAAATAATTTATCTTGTTGATACCAAGCAGGCCATAACTCAAAAGAAACTTGGGCTAGAGTTTCTACGACATCAGCAATAACCTGTCTTTGATTAGGTAACAGATCCCAGCTGTGTGTTACAACTCGTTGCCACTCCAGATCATTTACAGCAGCAAGCATGTAAGCAAGATCACTTGTGGCATCCTTGCATATAACGGGTTGAACCTGACCTGGAGAAGGCAGTTTCAGGGCATCAATTAATGACTTTTGATGAAGCATTAGACCTGAACACTACATTACACACTGAAGTCTATACGGTGTTTGATACAACGTTTCAGAAAATTTTGATGCCGTATTTTCACTGTAAAACTTAAATCCCGTCCGCTAAAGTTTACAATCAACCCAAAAGCCGCAAAAGCAACCTATCTCATTTTTATAAGTCCTACAAAACAATCGCCATCCCATCCGCCCGTGGCTCCGACCCCGCCACCAGCACCCCATTCCCCAACCGCAAAATCATCTGCCCCTTGCCAAACGACTCCGGCTCCGCCAGTACCTGCACATCATGGCCAAGGTCCCTCAGCCCTAACGCCACATGGCGAGGCACCGTCTGCTCCAAAAACACCTGATTCCCCCGCTCAAACCGCCATCGCGGCGCATCCAACGCCGCCTGAGGATTCAACCCATGATCCACCAAATTCGAAACCACCTGTAAATGGCCCTGGGGTTGCATCGACGCCCCCATTACCCCAAACGGTCCTAACGCCTGTCCATCCCGGCTCAGAAAGCCAGGAATAATCGTATGAAATGGCCGTTTGCCAGGTGCGATCGCATTCGGATGCCCCCCATCCAACACAAACCCAGCCCCCCGATTTTGCAACGCAATCCCCGTCCCCGGAATTGCAATCCCACTGCCAAACCCCATAAAATTTGACTGAATAAACGACACCATCAGTTCATCGTCCGCCGCCGCCAAATACACCGTACCCCCTTTCGGCAAGCCCGGTTCCGCCAAAGGCATGGCGCGATCATCGCAAATCAGCCCTCGCCGCTGGGCCGCATAGGCCTTATCCAACAACGCCGCCGTCGTCACATCCATGGTGCGCGGGTCCGCCACATACCGATGGGCATCCGCAAACGCCAGCTTCATCGCCTCAATCTGTTGGTGATAGTTAGCCACCGATTCCCGTGGTGCCGCCGTCAGGTCAAACCCTTCCACAATATTCAGGGCCATTAATGCAGTAATCCCCTGACCATTGGGGGGCAATTCCGACACCGTCAACCCCCGATAGGTAGTGGAGATTGGGTTGACCCACTCCGCCTGGTGATCGCGTAAATCCTCCAGGGAAAACATTCCCCCAGTTGCTGCTGAAAACGCCACCAATTGGGCCGCCAATTTACCCCGATAAAAACTCTCCCCTTCGGTTGCCGCTAATTCTCGCAGGGTTGCTGCCTGGTCTGGACAGCGCCAAATTTCACCGGGGCGGGGTGTCTGGTCATGCGGAAAAAAACACTCTCGGAACGGTTGATGGGCTGCACCGGTTAAAGAGAGATAGTCGACCGCCCGCTGCCGCCAACTGCGGGCCGTCACGGGCGATACCGGAAAACCATTTTCTGCATGGCGAATGGCCGGTTCAAATAGGCGTTCAAACGGTAGTTTGCCCCAGCGTCGCCAAAGGGCCTGCCAGCCTGAAACAGCCCCCGGTACCGTGGTGGACAACCAACCGCGCATGGGGAGATGCTCCATGGTGGCCCACATGTCTGGGGAAAGGGCCTGGGGACTTTTGCCCGATGCATTCAGACCGTGGAGTTGGCCGTCCCACACTAGGGCAAAGGCATCGGAACCCAGACCGTTGGAGGTGGGCTCAACGATGGTGAGATCGATGGCCATTGCGATCGCAGCATCCACCGCATTCCCCCCCGCCAACAAAATTTCCGCCCCTGCCGCCGCCGCCAATGGTTGAGACGTCGCCACCGCCCCCCGTGAGCCTAACATGACAGGACGGGAGGAGGTATAGGGATAAGCGGTCAAATCAAATGGCTGCATGGCTGGTGGAGACGTCTTTGCTAGCATAGTACCTGACAGGTCGGGATTATGGTCAATGAAACAACGACTCACCATCCTGAAATTCCCTATACAGAGCTTTTAGCGATCTCCAACCACTACCCTGCGGCAACGCTGAAGCGTTTAGTGGATTGTCTTGAGATGCTGGTAAAAACTCTCATGAAAGAGAGACCGGGCATTAGATGTTCATTGTTAATAGACAACAGGATGTTCGTTTAGTACCAACAACAACTATTGACACACCTGTTCTACTATCTAGCCAGAGAAAATAACAGCCAGGAAAGACTAGAAGATCACATAAAAGTTATAACAACTGATTCATTTGCCTAAATTGTGGCTGAATGAACCAGATTTTAAGTGATTTTACGGATATTATCAGGCCAAAATATACCAAAAAAATGAATTTTACCAACTGTTGTATTTATCGGAGTAAATGCGACACTAAACAGGTATTGACTAAGGGGACGTACGGACATGTCTAATTATTATCTTGGAATTAATCTCAGCCATGAACGATCAGCTGCCATTGTTAAGGACGGTGAGATAGTCGTAGCGATTGAGCAAGAACGTCTAGATCGCCAAAAATATAGTCTTGGTTTTATGTTGCAAGCCCCGGGAGTGACCTCCCGGATTCAACCCCCAAATGAAGCCATTCGTTACTGTTTAGACAGTTGTGGCATCACTCTCCAGGATATATCATCTGTCACTGCCAATATGCCAGGGTATGATTTTGCCCCCGACATTATGCGCAATATCTTACCCATGGAAATTGCCGACAAGGTCATCTCCATACCCAGTCACCATCTAGCCCATGCTTACTCAGCCTATTGGCCGTCTGGCTTTGACCAGGCTCTGGTCTTAGTGGTGGATGCCACTGGCACCATCAGCCAGGAGCACCGGACTGAGTCTTATACCCTGTATGAAGGCCATGGCCATAACCTAACCACCCTCCATGGTGAAACCGTCGCAGCTCATCTATCAGGGCTATCCACCCTGGGCTTTCTCTATGAATATGTCACCCGCAAAGCTGGATTTGTTACCAAACTGGGCAATACCAATGTCAGCCATGCAGAGGCTGGCAAGCTGATGGGACTCGCTCCCTTTGGAGGAGAACAGGTTAACTTTCATCCTTGGATTAAACCGGTAGAAAACAGCTATAGTCTAGCCATTTCTCCCTATGACATTTTCCTGGAAATTGCAGCCCTTGAGAAAACCTATGACACGGGAGAAGGTAAGCCCTACCTACGTCCTTACCTAGTAGATTTAGCCTATAAAATTCAAGACGAGTTGGAAAAAGCGCTCAAGCATATCGTCCGCGTTGCTATGGAACAAACCGGACTCAAGAAACTATGCATTGCTGGCGGAGTAGGTCTTAATTCGGTTGCTAACTACAAACTCTTTCATGACCTTGGTTTAGACGATATATTTATTTTTCCAGCAGCCAGTGACAGTGGCATCGCCGCAGGTGCAGCCCTATGGGCCTATGCTAACCAAGGGGGAGACAAACGGCCAGAGTTAACCCAAGCGACCCTAGGTCATGCCTACGGTTCATTCCATTTAGAGCAAGCAATACAACAGTTTGACGGTCTGGTAGAGGTAGAAGCACTGACCCCAGCAGAGATGTTAGAGCGCAGTGCCCAAGCCCTAGCTAACGGTCACATTGTGGCCCGGTTTGAAGGGGGTGCAGAATATGGCCCCCGGGCATTGGGGCATCGCTCCATTATGGCGGATCCCACGTTTCAGCGGATGCGGGACATCATCAATGCTCGGGTCAAATTCCGCGAAGCTTTTCGCCCATTTGCGCCGGTGATTCCCCTAGAGAATGTGGGCGAAGTCTTTGATCTAGACGCTAAATCGCCTTTTATGCTCATGGTTTCCCCCATTAAGCCAGAGATGCGCCAACAGATTCCAGCGGTCACCCATGTGGATGGAACCGGACGCATCCAGACCGTGACGGCCCAGGATAATCCTTACTTTTATCAGCTCTGCCGTCGTTTAGTGGATCTACGCCAGGGGCCGCCTGTATTACTGAATACTAGTTTCAATGTGGGTGGGCAGCCCATTGTTGAAACTCCAGCAGAAGCCATTCAAACCTTCTTAAATACGGATATTGATTATTTAGCCCTTGAAAATACTTGGATTTCCAAACGACATGTGCAGGTTCAAAACTATGAAGAACACCTGTCTAAAGTAGGAGATACGGCCATTCCCCAGGGGCTCCCGCCTGGTCAACCCGCCGTTACCCCTCTGATGGCAATCTTGGATCGGGCCCTATTCTTTGGGGAAAGAGAGCACTGTCCTTGGAGCGAAATAGAACTACAACAGCTATCGACCCTGGGGGCCCGATACAAAGAAACCAGTGTTCTCTTTCCCGATTGGCCACTGCTCGGATCGCCTAATACAAAAATATCAGAGGATGTGGTTTGGATATTAGATCCCCTCAATCGGTCTATACTGACCAACCTATCGGAAGAAAATAACACCGCTCAGGAGCGATTAAATCTCTCGCCCAGACGCCGTCTAACCCTGGAGACAGGCTCAAAAATGAGCAGTGATGATTTTAGCTGCGCTGTTAAATTGGCCACCAAAGCCAGCGGAAAATTGCCCCAGCCGTTTCTTGGTCAAGCTAAAGCAACAAGTTATACCTTTGATGAAGTAAAACTCCTGATGGCTATCTTGTCGAACCCACCCGGTTGGCAAGAGAAACTACGTCTAGAATTTTGTCTCACCCATGCTGAATTATCTCAAAAAATACAATGGGCACAGAAACAGCTAACTCAATATGACATTGAGCCTTCCCTCGCCTTTAGCCCTGAGGACGCCGTCGATTCTCCCTGGCCTGTGGAGAGTCTTCAAACCCTAGCTCCCTTTGATGATCAAGAGTTTACATTGCGCCATCAGCTGGAAAGTCTGCGGCGCTGTCTACAACTGGCGGGCTATGATCTCCAAACGATTTGTCAACGATTAGAGATAGAGTCGTTACAGGCAATTGAGCCCACCCGCTTGCACTATTATGACCGCCATCGCTTAGGACAGAGCGATCTCGACGATCTGATTCGGTTATTTCTCCTGCGGGTGGCCCTACCCCCAGAGCGACTGCAGGCATTATTTGGTCCGCAGTTAATGCAGTTGTTAATTCAGTTGGGACTGCTGATTCCTCGTGGAGAGCAATGGTCTGCACGGATTGATCTATTTTGTGTTGATGGACTCTATGTTGCCACCGATCATCGCTATCTACTGCTGGAAGAGGATAGCATGGATGAAAGTCCCGTCATGTACATTGGTGCGGACAGTCAAGGGCTGGTTTATACGGCCCCCCGGTATTCTGTTGAAAGGGTACTGGATCTGTGCTGTGGTAGCGGTGTGCAAGGATTAGTGGCCAGTCGCTATGCGCAACAGGTCACCTCGGTGGACCTTAACCCCCGCGCGATTCGTTTTTCTCGCTTTAATGCGCAGCTCAACGACATTCGTAACATTCAGTTTTTTCCGGGTAGTTTGTATGAACCGGTGAGGGGACAATTATTTGATACTATTTTGGCCAATCCTCCCTTTGTTCCCAGTCCCAAACGTGATTTAGGCTTCCGTGATGGGGGGGCGACGGGGGAAGATATTCTTGCCGCGATTATTCGTGACAGTGCCCAATATTTGAAACCCCAGGGGCATGTATTCATTGTGACTGACCTGGTGGATATTACAACCTATGAAGCTAAACTTTCCCAGTGGTGGTACGGCGGCAACAGCCATCAGTTAGTTTTGTGTACGGCAGATCGGGACGATGTGTTATTTTCGGTGCCCCATAGCCATGCCCCCTTTGGCCAAAGCCTGGCGGATTACAATGCTGAATTAGAACGGTGGCTAACCAATTTCCACCAGGCCGGTCTAGGGGCCGTCAACTTTGGCTATATTCTCATTCGGCAACAGCCTGATGAACAGCCAAGTTCATATTTCTGTAGAACGATCCATAATCCAACCCAGGCTATCCATGGATTAGTGCAGGGCTATTTTGAACAGCGGGATCTTTTACAATCACCTAGCCGAGACAATTGTTTCCTTTCCCTTTTGCCGAGCCTATGTTTTCGCATTGAGTCAGGAGTCAGTGGCATTAGGCGAAAACATGAACTTTTTGTGCCCAACGATCCGTATTTTACGACCTATCAAATTAGTGAAGATCTGTATGAAATTCTCCAAACTATTCAGCGGCTAACTCCGCAATGGCACCGATTTATGACCCCTGCCAACCGAGCGCAGCTGGTGGATTTGATTTGTAAAGGGTTGTTGCAGTTGAGTATTCAACGTCCTCAATCCCCTGATTCTCAACGACTAGAAAAACTATTGCCTCAGTCATCTGATGCTGAAGGTATTGTGGAATTGAGAACTAAAACCACACCTACCTGTTTGTCGGCCTACTTAAAATAGTTAGTATACGTTCTCCCTTGAGAAATGTTGGGAGGGTGGGTTGATCGCTGACGCTAGCGATCAACCCACCTCGCTCAAAGGGCTTTCTGACCCATGGATATGTTATTTGAGAAAGGAGGTGAATTTAGTTCAGTTTTTTGTTACGGCTGATGGTTAACCTTAAGTTTTAGCTGTTGTTGCTGATGATTTTTGTTGTTAGAGGGTGGGTGTTGTACGTCCGTGGACTGGAGGCTGGCATAGTTGGCTGGGGTGGCTGGGAGCCATAGGTGGCTGGGAGCCATAGGTGGCTGACGAGCCATAGGTATCACAAAACAACTGCCAAATAGCAGCGGCGGACATCTCTTCACCTAGACTATCCATTACCTGTTGCACTACCTGGCTAAATTCCACCTGCAGTCGTTTGGGTAACACTACGTTGTAGTCTCGCTCTAGTAAGAAAGCGATCCCCCCCTTGCCTGACTGGCTATTGACCCGCACAATTGCTTCATAGGAACGGCCCACATCAGCTGGATCCATGGGTAAATAGGGAATCTCCCATGGGGCGTCTGGCCGATTTTCTATCTGACGCTGGGCAAATCCTTTTTTGATCGCATCTTGGTGGGAGCCGGAGAAGGCGGTGAATACTAACTCTCCCACGTAGGGATGGCGGGGGTGGATGGGGAGTTGGGTGCAGTGTTTGACCACTTCGGCCACCTGATCTATGTGGGAGAAGTCTAGTCCGGGATGGATCCCTTGGGTGTAGAGGTTCATGGCTAGGGTGACGAGATCCACATTGCCGGTGCGTTCTCCATTGCCAAATAAACAACCTTCCACCCGGTCGGCTCCGGCCATTTGCCCCAGTTCGGCGGCGGCGATACTACAGCCCCGATCGTTGTGGGGGTGGACACTTAGGGCCACGGCCTGGCGATAGTCCAGATGGCGATGCATCCATTCCACCTGGTCGGCAAATACATTGGGGGTGGAGACTTCGACACTGGCGGGCAGGTTAATGATGGCCTTGGCCTCGGGGGTGGGTTGCCAGATGGCTAAGACCGCATTGCAAATGTCTCGGGCAAAGGGTAGCTCCGTGGAGGTGAATACTTCTGGGGAGTATTGAAACCGCCAGCATGTTTCGGGTCGTTCCTGGGCTAGCTGCCGGATTAGGGTGGCAGCGGTCACGGCGAGTTCAATGGTCTCGGCCTGGGTATTGCCAAACACCACTCGCCGAAAGACGGGGGCAGTGGCGTTATACACATGGACGATGGCTTGCTTTGCCCCTTGCAAGGACTCGAATGTTTGTCGGATGAGGGATTCCCTGGCCTGGGTGAGGACCTGGATGGTGACATCGTCAGGAATGCGATTCTCTTCGATGAGGCGACGGACAAACGCAAATTCGATGGTGGAGGCGGAGGGAAAACCCACTTCGATTTCTTTGAAGCCAATTTGCACTAAGAGTTCAAACAATCGTAGCTTTTGGTCAATGGACATGGGCTGGGCCAGGGCCTGGTTGCCGTCGCGTAAATCGGTACTGAGCCAGATGGGGGGCTGGGTGAGGGTGCGGTTGGGCCAGGTGCGATCGCACCCCTGAACCGGCTGAACCGGACGGTATTTCTGAGCGGGATTTTGCAACATGATGATTTCCGTATGATTTCCGTAAAATATGTCGTATTGGGATCAAGGCGGGGTGAGTTTTCCCGGCTTGGCAGAGGAGAGTTATCAGCTAGTTTCCAATGTCTTCAAAAGAAGTCTGGCAGAGAGGAATCTGTTGTGACAGAAAAGAACTTGCCTGGCGAAAAATTCCCTCTTGGGCGGGGTGCCCGGAGGGTAGGGTGGGTTAGCCGTTGGAGCGATTAGCCAATAAACTACAGACGGCTCCTAGGAGACGCACTCAGCCCCTTCTAGGAGACCCACCCCGGAGCCCCTCCTGGGAGGGGATAGGTTGCCGGTGGGTGGCCTAGTTTTTTTTTGGCCAAAGCTTGCTTGGATCGATTAATTTTGGGGTGATGTCAAGTTAGTATGCGCCAAGCGCAGCAGCAGTCCTAGCCCAAAAAGGCCAGTAAGACTGTGAAGCGATAGCTGCTGGGCTGCATTCATGACAACAAATAACTAAAAAAAAACTGGTGAAAACTCAATGGAGAAATTCTAGCCTACCATTTTTTGGACTGTCAACATTCTCGGTCTAGTCCATGGGCCTAACGTCAGGATAGAAGATTTCACACCGTACCAGGCAGACTGCTATTGTGACAGGGTTACAAAACTTTACGCCACTCGTTATCTATGGCTGCCAAGTCACGCCTGCCCCTACAGTTTTGGATTGTCACCCTGGTGGCGTTCATCAATGCCGTCAGCTTCACCATCATCATTCCAACGCTCTATCCCTATGCCAAGGAGTTTGGCCTGAGTGACCTGGCGGCCAGCTTGCTGACGACGTCGTTTTCCCTATCTCAGTTTTTTAGCACACCGATTCTGGGGCGACTGTCGGATCGCATTGGCCGTAAGCCTCTGCTGGTGATCAGCTTATTGGGGAGCGTTGTTGCTAACTTACTAGCTGCTGTCAGTCCTTTTGCCTGGTGGCTGTATCTAGCCCGCATGTTAGATGGTCTCACCGGGGGCAATAACTCGGTGGCCCAGGCGGTGGTGAGCGACATTACTACGCCGGAACAGCGCACCCAGGCGTTTGGTATTTTTGGTGGCATGTTCCGCTTGGGGTTTGTAGTCGGCCCGCCGTTGGCCTATGTGGCCCAGACCCTGCCCCCTTTTCCTGGCATCACACCCCTGGGGATGAGTTTTATGGTGTCGGCGGGCATGGCGCTAATTGCGGCCATTCTATGCTTTTTTGTATTGCCTGAAACCAGACCACCGGCGGCCCGAGTGGATGGGGCGGCAGCGGGTCCCCTGGTTTCCCTCTCCGACTTTGGCTTAAAGCGACTGTTTACCTCCTTTAAGCAGCCAGTGGTGGGGCGCATTTTTCTGATGACCTTTCTGAATGGGGCCACGTTTACGATATTTGCCTTTGCTTTTCAGCCCTTCTTTCTGACGGTATTGGGGCAAGATACCAAGAACTTGGCCTTTGCCTTTGTGTTCTTTGGTATTTTGGCGTTTCTTGCCCAGGTATTCCTGTTAGAGCCGTTGCGCCAGCGGATGAATTTGGTCACCTTGCTGGTGGCGTCCCTGGTGCTGCGGGGGGGGATATTAATTTTGTATCCCACCTTCCCTAATATTCAGGCATTTTGGATATTGCTATTCTTCTTTGGTTTGGTAAATGCCTTTCCCATGCCGCTGATCGATTCACTTTTGTCCTTGCGTACGCCTAAGGATGAACAAGGGGAGGTTCTGGGGACCAATGCTTCCAGTTTGAGCATTGCCAATGCGGTGGGTCCGGCCATATCTGGGGTGTTGGTGACCTTTGGCTATGGCATGCCGTTTTTTGTGGCGGGGGGGCTAACCCTGGCGATCGCCATCTTCGCCCTCTCCCTGGATACCCAAAGCAGTGATACCAAAACAGTCTAAAACAGTTCTTATGTCGACAACAGCGCCTCTTTTTGCAACACCATGAGTTGTTTAATGCCTCCTTCGGCGTAGTCCAGCATTTGGTTCAGCTGCGTACGGCTGAAGCTATTGGCCTCGGCGGTGCCCTGTACTTCGATATAGCCTAAATCGCTATTCATCACCACATTAAAGTCAATGTCGGCGGCCACATCCTCGGGATAGTTCAAGTCGAGGAAGGCATCGCCCTCTAAAAGGCCGACGGATATGGCTGCAATCTGGTGTTTGAGGGGAGAACGTTGGATCGTGCCCTGCTGGAGGAGGGATGCGATCGCATCTTCCAAGGCCACATAGGCCCCAGTAATCGCGGTGGTGCGAGTGCCCCCATCCGCTTGGATCACATCCGCATCCACCGTCAGGGTAACTTCCCCTAGGGCCTCCAGGTCGATGGCCGCCCGCAAACTGCGACCGATCAGCCGCTGAATTTCTTGGGTACGGCCCGATAGCTTCATCAGCTCCCGCGATGTGCGGGTGTGGGTGGCGCTGGGCAGCATGCGATATTCCGCCGTCAGCCAGCCCTGCCCCGATCCCTTTAGCCAGCGAGGGACATCCTCAGAGGCCGACACCGTACAGAGCACCTGGGTGTTGCCACAGTGGGTGAGGACGGACCCCGCTGCATAGCGAGTAAAGCGACGCTCAAACTTAACCGAACGGATTTCATCAGGGTGCCGACCATCGGGACGTTGCCAAGCCATAGTCAATACTCTATAGAGAAAATTAGACATTTCTAAGAACATACACAGCATGCCAGCCCATGGGGCGTTACCACTTGTTTTTTTTAGGGTTTGCCCAGGAACTGCCTGACTTTTTTTGCTAAATATTCCTAATAAAGAATAATTGTGTTTGGCTTCACCTAGTTACATGCTGGGAAGGACTCTAATCTGATCAAATAAGAATTTCTCTAAAAGAAGGTGCTTAGAGTCGAAAAATGGGGTTAGGAGCCCGTTAACTACCGAATTCTGACTCTTTTATGCTGAATTGCTGCTGTACGCTATATCCGTTGCGGTTGTTGTATTTAAAGCAGGGAACTATAGGGAAGAACTACCTACTCTTAGAAAAATCCTCAGGACTTGGAAGGGAATCAGGACGTGTGCGACCATAGGGATGGCAGGAGGAACCTATGTTGAATAGGGCCAAAATTCTGGCTATTGATGATCAGGCTGAAAACCTTGACTTCCTAACAGAGATGTTATCTGGGGCTGGCTATGATGTCGTCGTGGCCATGACGATTGAGGGGGCAATGGATAGTCTACGGCCTTTTTACCCCGATCTTATATTGCTCAACAGCCAAATACTGGGCCTGAATGGCGGTGAAACCTGTGGGCAGATCAAAGCGAATCCTGAAACAGCCCATATTCCGATTATTTTTCTCACGATCCTGGCCGATCAAGCAACTTATGACAAATGGATTTCACTCGGGGTCGCTGACTTTATTCGTCAGCCAGTGCAAGCGGCAGAATTATTAGCCAGGGTACGGACCCAGTTAGAACTCAGCCAGGTTAAGCAACTCTACGAACGCGAGCAGAAAAAAACAGCTGAACTAACCCGACTCAATGAAGGGCTGCTACTCACGCAGTTCTCGGTAGACAATTTGGCGGATGGCATTATTTGGGTGGATCAGGATGCGCAGCTGTTCTATGCCAATGCCACTGCTTATAAAATGCTCCAATATTCATTTGAAGACCTGGCTAGGTTAAGTCTGCCTGACATTGATATCAATTTTTCACCCCAACATTGGCAGCAGCATTGGCAAGACATTAAGCAATTTAAGAGCTTCACCCTGGAAACTCAATATCGTACCAACCATGGGCATGTATATGCGGTCGAAGCTACGATCAATTATCTCCTATTGGCAGGACAGGAGTGTAATGTCATTGTTTTTCGTGACATTAGCGCAAGAAAACAGATTGAAGCTGCCCTACAACTCAGCCAAGCCCGTACGGAGGCAGTTTTCGAACAAGCTGCTTTAGGCTTTGTCGAAGCTGATATGACCAGTAAAAAAATTACTAGGGTCAATACGCTATTTTGCGAAATGATCGGCTACAACCGAGCCGAATTAGCTGAATTAACCTTTTTGGATCTCACCCACCCAGATGACAGGCTAGCATCTAAGCAGTCTATGCAACAGCTCTACAAGGGTGAGATTGATCGCTTCACTGTGGAAAAACGCTATGTCCGTAAAGATGGCACCTGGTTCTGGGCTGAGACTACGGTATATCTCGTCAAACTGCCAGGAAATCGAGCGGTCTACAGTTTGGGTCTCATTCAAGATATTACCGAGCGCAAAGCTACCCAGAAGATGCTGAGCCTGACAAAATTTGCCATTGATCACACCGCCACCAATACCTTTTGGCTAAATCAAGAGGGGTACTTTACCTTTGTCAACAAAGCTGCCTGTGAAGCATTGGGCTACTCCTATGACGAGTTAACTCATATGGCCGTTTGGGACATTGATGTTACAGGTATCCAGGATAGATGGCCAGCCCATTGGCAATCACTCCAAAGTGACCACCACCAACAGTTTGAATCTATCCACCAAAGAAAAGATGGTGACTGTTTCCCGGTGGAAATTGTTGTTGACTTTTTAGAGTTTGAGGGGGAGCAGTATAACTTTGCCCAGGCCACGGATATTACCGCCCGCAAAGCCGTTGAGGCGAAGATGCATCAGAAAAATCAGGAGTTAGAACAGACCCTGGCCGAGCTTCAGGCTACCCAGCTTCAGCTGGTGCAACAGGAAAAAATGTCGGCCCTGGGGAATTTGGTAGCCGGTGTGGCCCATGAAATTAACAATCCGGTGGGCTTTGTGGGGGGGAATCTGGCTGAGTTAAAATCCTGCCTAGCGGATCTGACCAATCATCTGGACCTCTATCAGCAGCAGGCACCTGCGGCGGAGATTGCGAACCATGCTAGGGACATTGATCTGGAATATCTGTTGGATGATATTCCTAAGATGCTGAAATCTATGGAAGTGGGTTGCGATCTCATCCGCAACATCAGCATCAGTCTCCGCACATTTTCCCGTACAGACAAAGACAGTAAAACCGCCTTTGATCTCCATGAAGGATTAGACAGTACTCTACTCATTCTCAAACATCGTCTTAAGGCTAACGAGTCCCGTCCAGCCATTAAAGTCTATAAAAACTATGGCAGCCTACCTGAGGTTTTATGTTTTCCAGGTCAGCTCAACCAGGTATTTATGAATATTCTGGCCAATGCCATCGATGCCCTAGATGAAAACAGCCAGGGCAAGGATTACGCCACCCTGGAAACCCAGCCTAATCACATTGTGATTACCACTGAACTGCACCAAGATCAGGTTTTAGTGCGGATCCAGGACAATGGTCCAGGTATTCCCGAAACGGTCAAACCCCATATTTTTGATCACCTGTATACCACTAAAGATGTCGGCAAGGGCACCGGTTTAGGACTGGCGATTGCGCAACAGATCATTGTTGAAACCCATGGCGGGGAGATTGTGGTGAAGTCTAATCCTGGTGAAGGAAGTGAGTTTGCGCTCCAATTACCGGTAGTGGGGTAAGGGGGCGGGGATGTTTAAGTTTAGGTATGTAATTTGTAGTATATCTTATCTAAATCCTGGATTAGGGGACCTGATGAGCGTCTGAATCACCAAAGATTGCGTTTTCTCAATTTTTCGAGTCCATCTGTCTAATCAGCAGTTAAAACAGGCATATAAACCTTGTTCACGTTTAGCCCGGTCGTTTCTCCTACGGCAAAACGACCGGGCTAAACGTAATTTGGGTTTGCCCAAAGTATTGAAATAAAAGAAGTGGAGGGTCACACATGGACTTTACACGACGGGATGCGTTGCGCCTGGGGATACTCGGTGCTGGCAGCTTGTTTGCTTGGGGATACGGGGGATACGACCACAACTATGCCCTAGCCGATACTGAAGACTGTGAGTCCCATGGTTTAGGCGAGCCACCGGGGCGCTATGTAAATCCTCGATTTAGTCCTGAGATTCCCCTCTTTGATCGACCCTTTGAGCCTATGCAGGTCCTGCCATCTAAGTCAGTTGGCTCAGATTTAGATGGCTACACCATTACCATGGCCAAATCCCAGGTGGAGATTCTGCCGGGGAAACCCTCGGAGGTCTGGACCTATAACGGTTTGGTCCCCGGCCCCCTAATTCGACAACGCCAGGACACAGGGTCCGTGGTGCGGTTTATCAATCAGCTCGGCACGGATGATCGGGGTAGGGGCATCAATTCTGTCATCCACTTACATGGGGTGTCTTCATTACCCCAGTACGATGGCTATGCTGAAGATTTAATCCCACCCCATTACTACAAGGACTACTACTATCCCAACGACAGAGCCTCCACCTTCTGGTACCACGACCATGCTATTGAGCACACCGCGCGCAATGTCTACATGGGTTTAGCGGGCATGTACATCGTGGAGTATAACGACCACGATTTTTGTGATCCTAGCGCCCAGGAGCTTCTCCCCCAAGGGGAATATGACATTCCCTTGCTGATCCAAGACAAGCGTCTCAGCCCCGACGGTGAACTGATATTTAACGACCGGCGGCAGCGGGGAATTTATGATGATGTGGTGTTAGTCAATGGTGTGCCCTGGCCCCGGATGACGGTGAAAAACCGTAAGTATCGGTTTCGGGTACTCAACGGTGGCCCATCGCGCACCCTCAGTTTAGAAGCCAGGGTCAAACATGACGATGGTGCCTTGGAACCGGTCATGTTGCATGTGGTGGCCAGCGACTCTGGCCTATTAAGTGCTCCCGTTACCACCAAAAATCTACGGGTGGGGGTGGCAGAACGCTATGAGTTTGTGATTGACTTTGCCGACTATGCCGGGAAAGAAGTGCTGTTGGTTAACCCGATTTTCTTTGGCAATATCGATGGCAATCTGCGCAGCACCCAAGTGATGCTCTTCCAGGTGGGGCAGGGGGCCCAGGATAATCCACCGTTGCCGGACCGCCTAGCCACCTTGACCCCAATTGAAACCCTGCTAGCTGAGGTAAAAGCCCCCATCCGCACCTTCCGATTTGAGCGGTTAGGGTCCCGGTGGTTGATCAACGGCAAAGGCTGGGACCCCCATCGGGTGGATGCCTTTGTGGAACCTTGCGCAACGGAAATCTGGCGGTTTATTTCCACCGGTGGTTGGGTCCATCCGATCCACGTTCACCTAGGCCACTTCCGGCTGCTAGGCCGCAGTCGCACCCCCTTGGCCCCCTATGAGCGGGGGATGAAAGACACCTTCTTTGCGAATGACTTTGAAACGGTGGATATGATTGGCCGCTTTGGCCCCCACGAGGGAAAGTACATGATCCACTGTCATAATCTAGTGCACGAGGATCATGACATGATGACCCAGTTCCAGGTGGGGACTAAGGGCTGTTCACCCTGTGCTGAGCCGGCGAAGCCGTTACCGGCTCCGGCTAACTTTGATGCCCCCCAATGTGTGCCGCCGCCGGAATGCATGGCCGAGGGCGGCAGCGGTGGCAGTTGTCGTTAAGCACATTCGGCAGGGGCTATTCAGCCCGATGATCGCCCGCGTCAAACTGTTTCAGGGCCTTCATATCATAGGGATTAAAGGGCTTAGAGCCAGACCGCGCCTGAACCGGCGATGGCTGCTGATCAGGTGTTTGTTTAGGCGCAGTTTGGTCGACGGCGGGGGGTGTTTCTGGCGGGTTGGCGGGTTGGTGAGTTGGTGGGTTGGTGAGACGAGGCTGTTCTGGAGGAACGAAGGGAGAAAATGTTTCCATTTGAGCTATCCAAAGTAGTGTACTCGGTGTAGTATCGGCCCATGCAGGACCCATAAAGCCCATTATCCCAAGGCATCCCACTAAACAGATAAGAATCAGGTTCTTAACCATGGCAGTTCACCGGGTAAGGGAATAGCGATGGGCTAGCAACAGTCTTGACCCATCCTGTTTCGATCTTATGCAGTGTCTTTAGGAAGCACCGATCCATGTTACAAAGCTTACGGTTGGCCGTGGCGGATCTTTGGGATGATCTCGTGAGATGATCTCAAGGTCTGGGAGTCATTCGGAATGGGGGTAAGCCTTTTCTCGCGGGCATAAACTATTTTCAAGTTTATTTTCAAGTTTGAAGTTAGTCTGGATGCTGTCCTAGGGTGTGATTGGACTGAAAGCTATGCTTATTAGCAAAAATACGGTTAGCAAAAATACGGAAAAATGGCCAGAAATAGCCCCTTGAACATGGTTTAAATCAGCACTAAATCTGATTTATTAATCAAAGCTTTAGTAAAACCCCTGGGCAACTTGTCCATAACTTCAAACAAGTTTGGTTAGTCTGTAAGACCAAACTACAAACATCCGTAGAAACTAGTCTGCTTTTACCACTCTGTTTTGGCTAGTTTACTTTTATAAAAGGGAGATAAAAAGTACCTTGAATAAACCGCTGATTTTCACTGGCGTCGCCCTTTCTGCAATGGGCCTGTTGATTGTCGTCCCGGCCCAAGCGGGCACCCTGACGTTTGACTTTCAGGTGGATGCCACCTCAACGGTCACGGTCAATCCATTTTTTGGCGGTATGACCCTGGAGGGAATTACCGTACCCAATAGCCTTGAGGTAACGGCAGATAGTGTTGCCGGTCGTTTTACGGTGCTAGATGATCCGGCCCAATTTACCGATGGCAGCGTTGAACTCAGTTCCGATTTTTTGGATGATCTGCTGGACAGCTCCTACAGCGCTATGGTGGAGGCCCTGCTGGCGGACTATGGCTTTACTTCCACCCAGGAGGTGGTGCAGTTAGGGGATAATTTGTTTAACATCAGTCCGTTCACTGGCGGCGGTGTCCTGGAATCTAAGGCTTTCCCCTTCACTCCCAGTGCCTTTAATATCGGCTACGACAGCGTCAGTAATACGGCTGTGCTTGATGGCTACAACATTGCGGTAGCGGAGAGCTGTCTGTCTACCACCTGTCTGTTTGATGGCAATGTGAGTTTTGGTGTCAGTCTGGTGCTGAGCGAATTTGTCACCTTTACCAGCGACCTGCTGGCCAACTCCCCGGTGCCCCTGACGCCAGAGACGACGGCTGCGATCGCAAACCTACAGCAAATAGCCACATTGGCCCAATTGTTTGGCCCCACCCTCAGCCTAGGCACCGTGTCGTCCGATTTTTCGGCCACCACTGACCCAGCTGATGCTGGCCTTGATGCTGCGATTACCGACGGTGTAATCACAGTCACTACCACCATCGGAACAGAGGAGGAGGTGGTTTTTAGCACATCCTTCGCCACCGCTTCAGAGGTGACTGAAGTCTCCACGGCGGTGCCTGAACTGTCCACCGTACTTCCTCCGGACCTCGTGGCCCTGACATCCGCTGTCGAGGATCCTCTTGCTACTGCTCTACCGGACGTTATTGTTGCTGGTGGTTCAGGAACGACAACGTCCGGTCCCATTTCCCTGGTTACCGCCAGTTTCGATGGTGTCCCTGACAGTCAGGATGTGCCAGAACCCTCTATTCTTCTCGGATTATTGGGAACGGCGGCGCTGCTTAAGCGTGGCCGGAAGAAAACGGCTGCCCTGGACAGTGATGCGGTGAGCTAACGGCCAATGGCTTCGACTTTGCCATTTTCCATCAGAATATCGGCCATGGTGGTTGTTTGAGAGCAGGGGGGCTAGGCCTGGGAAGCTTTATAGGCGGCCCAGCCCCCCAGATGGGAAATGTCGGGCCAGTTGTTTTCTTCGATCAGATTTTGGGGGTAGAGCATTGCGATCGCAACTCCCCCCCCCTCTAGGGTCACCTCCGCCGGATACATGTGGGGCGGTTCCGTGGACACCAGATAGTCATACTGTTCAGCCGTGAGTTCATACAGCTCACCGGGAATGGCAACGCCGTCGGACTCCACCCCATAGATGCCGGGATGCCAGCCATCCTTGACGGAATGCAGCCGGTAGCTAGCGGTCGTTTTAGCCTCCCCCATAAAGGTAGCCGATTGGAGATTGCCATGGTCCGGCTGTCCCCGCAGGGCTGAACCACAGATAAATACAATCTTGTTACCATCGTCGGCCATGGGTCGTTTTTCCTTCATGCGTGATTACAGCAGTGAGCTGGTGGACGTGGGATGACAACAGCCATAATAAACCCCATGGTGTTGCTCCACAGTATTGGCCCAGGGAGAACTTAGCCACCACTAAAGGCTGGGGTAACTGTCGTTACAGATATCCTCCAAGGGCACTTAATAGAATAACCCTTAAACTTAAGTTAAAAGTTGAGTGAGCAATCACTTGATTAAAAAAAAACTTTCGTAGAATCCTTCGATTCTTAAAAATCTTTAAGGGACACACCGCTCATGTTTGGCACTATCGCTTCTAACCTTGCTTCTAATACTGACAATCTGACCACCCCTCTGACCATTAATGGGGAGCGGCTAATGCAGATGATGACCGAGGTGGGAGCGATTGGAGCGTTACCCAATGGCGGTGTGCGACGACTTGCCTTTAGCCCAGAGGACCGGGAGGCCAGGCAGTTGGTGCAAAGCTGGATGGAAGCCGCTGGCATGACCGTCACCATTGATGCTGCCGCCAATTTGATTGGCCGTTACGAGGGGCGTTTTCCCCATGCCCCGGCCCTAGTCACTGGATCCCATCTGGACACGGTTCCCAATGCTGGCATTTACGACGGCACCTATGGGGTTCTGGCCGGGGTGGAAATAGCGCGCACCCTCCACGACCATGGCATGCGTCCCGACCACCCCATTGAGGTGATTGTGTTTGCGGACGAAGAGCGCACCATGATTGGCAGCAAGGCCATGGCGGGCAAGGCTAAGCTAGACCCCAACTTTTATGACCATCCCCACTATGAGCCGATTGAAATTGGGTTGAACTACATTGGCGGTGACTGGTCCAATCTCCCGTCTGCCCAGCGAAACACCGACGGATTGGCTGCCTTTGTGGAACTGCATGTGGAGCAGGGACCGGTACTAGAAGCCGCCGGTAGTCCCATGGGGCTGGTTACTGGCATCGTGGGGCAGCGGCGCTACCTGATCGATATTGAAGGTCAGGCTAGCCATGCCGGTACCACCCCCATGGCCATGCGCCAGGATGCTCTGGTGGCGGCGTCCCAGGTTATTTTGGCGGTGAATCGCATCGGTCAAAAGACGGGGGATGGCTATGGGGATCAGGTGGCCACCGTCGGTGCCATGAAGCTATCGCCCAATGTGGCCAATACCATTCCGGGGCGGGTGGAGATGACCTTGGACATTCGGGATCTGTCTAACCAGCGATTGGACGCCATGATGGCGGAGTTGGAACAGGAGATGGGTGCGATCGCAACCCACACCGACACCCAGATTCACCTCAAACTCCAGCTCCGCAATGAACCTATCCCCGTCAGCTCCCACATTTACAACACCATTGCCCAGGTGTGCGAGCACCTAGAGCTACCGGTGCAGTCCCTCCCCAGTCGGGCCAGCCACGACGCCCAAATCATCGCCAGCATCACCGACATGGGCATGATTTTTGTCCCCAGCCAGGGCGGCATCAGCCATTCAGAAACCGAGTACACCAGTCCTGAACACTGCATTCAAGGGGCCAATATTCTGCTCCATACCCTGCTCGAACTAGACCAACACTACCGCTGCCCTGAAGCCATGGACGACATTACCCACAGCACCACTGGCGACACCCCTAGGGCAATCTAAAAAGAATCTAAAGTCTAAAGTTTAGTGGAACTTTCTCCTATCCTAAAGGCGGCTATTGGTAAGGTTTACCCAGTTGTCGCCTGAACTACATTTAACCCCTTGAACCTTAATCCAATGTTCACCGGGAACAGATGTGATTAGCCGTCACCGCCCATAGTGAAACCATATCAAAATCCTCTATAGGAGACACCCCATGGCGGTTAGTGCTGATCGGACATCCCCATTAGCCTCTCAAGAGCCCACACCCAACCGCCTATCACCCCGTGAGGGGCAGGCAGCCGCTGGTGTTTCACTCCGCTCCGTCACCAAAAAGTACGGCACCGTCACCGCCATTGAAAACATGACCCTGGATATCCCAGCGGGCATCTATTGCTGTCTACTGGGACCCAGCGGCTGCGGTAAAACTACCGCCCTGCGCATGATTTCCGGCCATGAAGCGGTGACCAGTGGCCAGGTGCTAATTGGCGACAACTGTGTCAATGACCTACCTGCCGCCAAGCGGAACACCGCCATGATGTTCCAAAACTACGCCCTATTTCCCCATAAATCCGTCTGGCAAAATGTGGAATTTGGCCTCAAAATGCAGCAGGTTCCCAAGCCAGAGCGCCGGGATCGGGTGGCCGAAATTCTAGAACTGGTGAGCCTCAGCCACACCGCCGATCGTAAACCCCACCAGCTCAGTGGCGGTCAGCAGCAACGCATCGCCCTGGCCAGGGCCTTGGTCACCCGGCCCCAGGTGCTGATGTTAGACGAACCCCTCAGTGCCTTGGACGAGAACCTGCGGGTACGCATGCGGGGGGAGCTACGCAAAATCCAAAAACAGTTTGGTCTTACCTTCATCCAAGTCACCCACCACGTTGAAGAAGCCTTTTCCCTATCGGACCAAATTGTAGTTATGAACCACGGCCACATTGACCAGGTCGCCACCCCTACCGAACTGTTCAATCAGCCCGCCTCCCAGTTCGTCGCCAAATTCATCGGCGACAACAACATTTTCACCGGCACCGTTGTTGCCTCCACCCCCCAGGCCAGTGGCAAAGACCTGATCCGCCTAGACATAGATGGCCTCGGCACCATCCACGCCACTGGCAACGGCACCCAGCCCGGCACCGCCGCCGCCTGCTCCATTCGCCCCGATCTCCTCACCCTGGCCCCTTCTCCTTCCCCTGAGCCCAATCTCCCCCAGACTCCCACCAATACCCTCACCGCCCGCATTACCCAGGTAGAACTCACCGGCTTTGTTACCCGCGTGGCCCTCATCACCACCGCCACCGGACAACCCCTACTGCACACCCTCCGGACAGTAGATTGGGAAAATCTTGCCCTGCAAGAAGGGCAGACCGTTTCACTCAAATGGTCTGCCAACGACTGTGTTTTCTTAGCCCATTAGACAAAGGTGTTACCAGCTATAGCTAATTGTTTAGCCAATTGTTTGATAACGCTTTTGTCTAACTTAGATATGGTTAAATTAACCAGCTCTAATCCGAACGCACAGTAATCACTTGATCTTGTTTCTAGGACATCTCTATGACTAACATCACTCGCCGCAAGCTGCTCTACACAGGACTAGCCGCTGGGGCCGCCGTCGCCACCACCCGCTGTGCCTCCCCGGCGCCCGAAGGCACCCCTAACAATCCGGCCCCCGGCCCCGAAGTGAATGCCAACAAGACTAAGGACGTTACCCTTCGCCTGATCGGTACAGGGGTTTCTCAGATCAACGAAATCCGCGACAAGGCCCAAGAAGATCTAGGCTTTAAGCTAGAAATGCGGGCCTTAAGTACCGAAGAGAACAACCAGATCGCCATTACCCAGCCCGACCAGTACGACATCTTTGACGGTGAGTACTTCAGTCTGCCCTTGGTGGTCCCCTCTGGGAATCTGCAGCCCCTAGAAGTTGCCAAAATCGCTGCTTGGGACAAAATTGTTCCCTTCTTCACCACCGGTAAATTCGAGGGCATGCCCGTAGAAGCCTCCCAGGGTACGGCCCCCTATAAAGTGATGTATCTGACGGGCGCCGATTCTAAGGAATTCTCCGCTACCCCCACCGACTTTGCCACCCTGATCCCCTTCCAGTACAATGCCGATACCCTGGGCTATCGTCCTGATCTAGTCGGTCGCACCATCGAAACTTGGGGTGAGCTGTTCAATGAAGAATTTAAGGGTAAAACCTCCATTCTGGATATTCCCCAGATTGGGATCATGGACGCCGCCATGGTGGCTGAATCCCTGGGTCTGATGTCCTTTGGTGACAAGGGCAACATGACCAAGGCAGAAATCGACAAGATTACTGACATCCTCAAAGAACAAAAAGCTAAGGGTCAGTTCCGTGCCTTCTGGAAAACCTTTGATGAGTCAGTCAACCTGATGACCTCCGGTGAAGTTGTGCTCCAGTCCATGTGGTCTCCTGCGGTTACCGCCGTTCAGGCCAAGGGCATTGAGTGCATCTATGCCCCCCTCAAAGAAGGCTATCGCGGCTGGGGCGGCGGTGTCGGCCTTTCCAAGAACCTGACAGGTATCGAACTCGATGCTGCCTATGAGTACCTCAACTGGATGCTAGAGGGTTGGGTGGGAGCCTTCCTCGGTCGTCAGGGCTACTACAGTGCTGCACCGGAAAACTCTAAGCAGTACATGACCCCTGATGAGTGGGACTTCTGGTATGAAGGAAAACCCGCTGCCGCCGATATTGTTGATCCCTTTGAAAAGACCTTAGCCAAGGCAGGTGCTGTGCGTGATGGTGGTTCCTTTAAGGAGCGTTTTGGCAACATCGTTTGCTGGAACTCCACCATGAAGGAGAACACTTACCTCGTTCAGAAGTGGAACGAGTTTATTGCTTCGTAAAACTCTTTCACCCTCCTCCCCTTTTGGGAGGGGGGCCTGAAAGGCGGGGTGGGTTGACCGATAGCGCCAACGGTTAACCCACCCCTGCCCCTCCTAGGAGGGGATCACATTCCTGCCCCTCGTGGGAGGGGAGCATTGGTGGCAGACTTAATTTTTTTGTTATGGCTAAAGCCTGGACTACCCTCAAACCCTATTTCCTTGCCACTCCCCAAGCGATCGCATTGGGGTTATTTCTGATCTTCCCCATCATTTTGATCGGTGTCGTCAGCTTTTGGGAGTTTAATGGTTACTCCATGACTCCCGCCTTTACTCTGGACAACTACATCGGTGTGTTTACCTCCGATGTCACCTTCAAAACCTATCTCAACACATTTAAATTTGTCGGATTGACCTGGCTATTGACCCTGCTAATGGGCTATCCGGTCGCCTACTTCCTATCCTTTCATGTCCCCAAACTGCGGTGGCAGGTCCTGTTGTTTTTGGTCTGTACCATTCCCTTTTGGACCTCCAATATCATTCGGATGATTTCCTGGGTGCCCCTGCTGGGTCGGGAGGGCTTAGTTAACCAAATGCTGATGGGATCTGGCCTAGTGCAACAGCCCCTGGAGTTTTTACTCTACTCCGACTTTGCCGTGGTGCTGGGCCTAGTACACCTCTATGTGATCTTTATGATCGCACCGATCTTTAATAGCCTGATGCGCATTGACCGTAACCTGATTACAGCAGCCGAGGACATGGGGGCATCGGGGTTGGGTGTATTTAAAGAAGTTATTTTCCCCCTATCTACCCCTGGCATTGCCATTGGCTCTATTTTTATCGTCACCTTAGTCATGGGGGAGTTTGTCACGGTTCGTCTGATGGGGGGTGGTCAGGCGGCCTCCATCGGCAAGCTGATTCAGACCCAGATTGGTAGTTTGCAATATCCCCTGGCCGCAGCCAATGCCATGGTGTTGTTATTGGTGACGCTACTGGTGGTCATTTCGATTTTACGTCTGGTGGATATTCGGAAAGAATTATGAAAAAACGCTCCCTCTCCTTCTATCTCCTGGCTGCTTTTTTCGGGCTGTTTGTGATTTTCCTCTATGGCCCGATGATCACCATTTTTATGCTGTCGTTGCAGGGGCCAGAGGGGACCCTAACCTTTCCCCTACGGGGCTTTGGTGTATATTGGCTGGGGCAGGTATTCCAGGAACAACGGGTGGGAAACTTTGTGGAGCCATTTTTGCGCTCCTTGATGCTAGGCGGCATCGTCACCCTGCTAGTAGCCACCATGTCAGTCTCCGCCGCCATGGCCTTTCGGCAGCGGTTTAAGGGGGCAACGGTGCTGTTTTACCTGAGCATTGCCAGCCTCATTGTGCCGAGTATTTTGGTCTCCCTGGGGTTGGGGGTGATGTTCCAGGTAATGAAATGGCCTACTAAATGGTACAGCTCTGGTTTGGGGGCTCACCTCACCTGGACCCTACCGATTGCTTTTTTGATTATGCTGGGTATTTTTAATCGGTTTAATCCGTCCTATGAGGAAGCGGCCAGGGACCTGGGGGCCAGTGACACCAAGACATTCTGGGAGATTGTGTTCCCGCTAATTGCGCCGAGTCTGGTGGGTGTCAGCTTACTCACATTTACTCTGTCCTACGATGAGTTTACCCGGACATCGTTGGTCTCTGGGCAGAACAACACCTTGCCCCTAGAGATTTTTGGTATGACCACCAATGTGACATCCCCTGCTCTATATGCATTGGGGACATTGACCACATTGTTTTCATTTAGTCTAATTATTGTTGCCTATGTTCTCTATCGACGTCTATCTAAGCAGAGCTTGTCAGAGTAAGGTTTAGCTCAGCTCCCATCCCTAAGCCCCTGACACCAAAATACCACCGGCAACGATCAACCCCGCCCCGACAAAAAGCTGCAGTGGATTGACGGCCCGCCACTCCGAAAAAATCATTAGGGCAAGACCCGATGTTACCAAGGTGTTCATGTTGTATAGCGGCACTAGTTTGGCTAACGGTACCTGATATTTAATCAAGCCTAAAACCACACAGCCGGTGCCCAATCCCCAAAGAATGCCATGCATGGAGGAGGATGCGATCGCAACTAGCGACGGCATATTACCTGGCAACAGAACATTAAACAGGACCCCGGTAATGCTAACGGTAATGCCGATGACAAATAAATGTCCGCCGACGGACATGCCAGCATTACTGCTACTTTTAGCAAAGACGCCGGAAATACCATAGAACAAAGCTGGGAGAAGTCCCCCAATGATTAGCCCTGGAAGATTTGATGCCATCCTGACTGACCCTATGCAAGATAAATTACTCGCTCAGTATAGGGGGTATTTAAGCTGGTTGACGGTATCCAGCCCCTAGGATAAGTGCCCTGTTTTGACATAGATCACACAGCCTTCCTGACTAAATGGCGTATGTACACTGTCCGGCGGATTCCGCAGCCAAGTACCTTGGGGATACACCCCCTGTTCATCCGCAAAGGTGCCTGCCAAGACAAAAATCTCTTCGCCCCCCCAGTGGCGATGGGTTTGAAACTGGGTGCCAGGGGCCCATTTCACCAGGGCCACCTGCTCGGTACCGTAGGAGTGCAGCGGCAATACCTGCAACCCAGTTACTAGCCCAGGAGACCAGCCAGCTTTTGTCGTGTCGATAGTTACCTGTTGTTGATCCTTGGGGTCCATTTGGCGCAGTTTTACCAGGATAGTTGTCCCCTCTTTACTATGGGGGGTGTGGCTAGACCCAACGGGGTTACGCACATAGGTGCCTGGGCCAAAGTCTCCATGCTCGTCGGAGAATATGCCCTCTAGGACGACAAACTCTTCACCCCCGCCGTGGGTGTGGGCTGGGAAGTAGCTGCCAGGGGCATAGCGGACGATGGACGTGGCCCGGGCAACTTCTTCGCCATCACGTTCGAGCATGCGCCGTTGGACTCCTGCCATGGGGGAGTCGACCCAGGGTAAGTCTGGGGTGTGGACCACGGCGCGTTGTGTTAGGTCAGCATTGATTTTCATGGTTAGTCTAAGGGATTGTTAATGATTAACTTCATGAATTCTCTAGCTTCCCCCTTCATAAGGGGGATTGAGGGGGGCGATATACCCTTTGGCTGAGGAATCCCCCCCTATCCCCCCTGAAAAAAGGGAGGATGCCAAAGCCATTAGGTGATTTTCTAACAGCCCCTAGCCCATGTAAAAGAAATTGAGCTTGTTGCCATCGGGATCGCGGAAATAGCCAGCGTAAAAATTCAGGCCCTGATTAGTCCGCGGACCGGGTGCACCTTCATCCGACGCCCCCAGGTCCAGTGCTTTGGCATGTAACCGGTCAACCTCTTCCGGGCTCTTTGCCCCTAAAGACACCATGGAACCATTGCCGACATTAGCGGGTTGACCATTGGCGGGCTGGGCAATGCCAAAGAATGGCGTCCCCTCGGCACCGGCATAAAGAATGACCCGATCTACGGCAACAGCCTGCTTGCCGCCTATTTCCGCTAGCAGAGCATCATAAAATGCGGTTGACTTTTCGAGATCGTTGGTGCCAACCAAAGTGTAAGCAATCATGGTTAATTTTCTCTTTTGGATTAGGATTTGGAAAACTTGGCTTTTAGCATTGGATAAACAACTTGCTCAAAAGTGGCGATGCTATCGGCGGCAGGGCGAGCCAGCAACTGTGCTCCTTGGAGCATGGCGATCAATCCTTTGGCTTCTTGCTCCACCGAAGGTTGACAATGCCAAATGTGGGCATCACATCCTTGTTGGAGCAGGTTTGCGAGCCAGGCTTCGGTCTCTCGAAAGAAGACTTGAATCTCGTCGTGGATGGCCTGGGGAAGAACGGCGAAATCTGCTGCTAACATGGCGCATAGACAGATTTGTTCATTCTCCAATCCGTCTCGGTAAAGATTGGCAAATTGGATGATTTGTTGGTCGAGACTGAGGTTGGACTGGGCGATGCGATCGCAAGCCCTGACCATTCCTTCTCGATATCGCTTCACCAGTTCCTGCACCAGCTCATCCTTGGAGGGAAAGTGGTAGTGAATACTGGCTTTACGAATGCCCACTTGCTTTGAGATATCGGCGTAACTGAAGGCGCTATAGCCCCGATTTCGCACCATATCCTGCGCCACATTCAAGATGCGTTCAGCTGTGTTGTTTTCCATAGGTTCAGTATCTACCAACTAGTTGGTAGGTGTCAAGGCAGTAAAACACGATCATCTACCCCTTCGCTCCTTCCTTCTCTGGAAGGGCTATCCTGTTTGATGTCAATGCCTTATCTCATCTCTGGATTTGTCCGACACAGCTCATAAAACTGTTCGGCAGTTAAGGGTATGGATGGCAGTACAGCACAACTCACTCCGCTCCCCACACCTCCAATAAATCCTCCGCCCGCTCTTCTTCCTCATCATTATCCTGATTCTTATACAACCGTCGGGCCTGTTCCAAAGACGCCACCGCAGCATCACGCTGGCCCCGGCCCCATAGCGCCAGGGCCAGGTTGTACCGTGCCCCCGCATCCTCCGGAAACTGCCGCACAATTTGCTGATAGGAAATCACCGCCCGGATATATTGCTGACGCTCTAACAGCAAGGCTCCTAAAGCTGCCTGGGCAGGTGCAAAGGAAGGATTGCCATCGACTGTTTCCTCAAAATGGATAAACGCTTCGTTAATATCCCCCCGCTCCTGCAGCAGGAGCGCTAACTGATAGTGACTTTCCCAATCGCTCGGGTTAACCGCCACGGCCCGCCGCAAAGATTCCTCTGCCTGGCGTAGCCGTCCCTGACTGAGCCAAATTTTGGCCAGGTTGCCATGGATGCTACCCCGATTACTATCAATGCGCAGAGCCCGTTGTAGCGGCTCCAAGGCCTCGTCGTAACGCTCTTGCTGAATGTAGAGTAACCCAATGGCTTCATAGACCTGGGCATTGTTGGGAGCTAACCGCGCTGCTTGTTCTAGGGCGTTGAGGGCGGTGTCATACTCATTTAGCCGCAGTAGCATGTTCCCCAAACCTAGGTAAGCATTGGCCTCATTGGGGGACATGCGGATAATGGCCCGGTAGGTGTCCGCCGCCTCGGCGTAACGTTCTGCCTGAAATAGACTGTGGGCCAGACCATAGCGAAAGGATACGTTGCGAGTATCGCGGTCAATGGCTTGGCGATAGCTTTCCACCGCTAGCTGAAAGTCGCCCTTAAGGATCTGTAAATAGCCAATGCCAGAATAGATCCGCGCATTATTACGATCGATGGTGAGGGCATTTTGGTAAGCTGCGATCGCAGCCGAATAATTTTCATTCTCCACATGCTGTTGCGCCTCCCGCAGCACTTCCCCCAACCGTTCCTTATCAGCATCCGACAGTTCACTGACCTGAACGTCCACCACCGTTTCCGCCTGGGCCATCAGTCCATCAGTCGGAACCACTGCCTGGGCCGCCATGGGCCACAGCCACAGCGCCCCCACTAAAGTGGCGACCAACCGCGCAGTCCCTGGGCCAGAAGGCTTTACCATAGGCATAGTAACGATGGGCATTACCATATAAGTCTCCTAACTATAGGTCTCCTAAATTACTCCAATGACGCCGTCCTTAACGGTTGTCCCCGACCCGATTCAGGGTGAATAACGCTGTCCTTAACGGTTGTCCTCGACCCTAGCCAGGGTGGATGTCGTAATATAACGGTGCTGTCAACGGGATAGTTCATGATTTTAGCAACTACCGATACACTTCAAGGACAAAATATTAAACAATATTTGGGAATTGTCACCTCTGAGGTGATTTATGGTAGCAACATGCTTCGGGATTTCTTAGCCGGTCTCCGGGACTTTTGGGGTGGACGCACCGGTTCCTATGAACGGGTCTTTGAAAAAGGCCAGCAGAGTGCCCTAGAAGAATTACAGGACCGCGCCCAGAAGCTAGGGGCCAATGCCGTCATCGGCATTCAGCTCAAAACCGACACCATCAATCTGGATGACAGCGGTGTGTTGATGCTGATTACCGCTAGCGGAACAGCCGTAAGAATTTAGAGCACCCACAAGGACATGCCCCTGCCCTTCACCCTAAATCTCTTCATCATTTAACGTCCTCGGATAGAGCAACTGATGCCGGGCACAGGCTTTTTTGATCCGCAAAATCAAATCAGTCTTATAAATAAACTCATCCCGCGCATCCATGGGATAGGCCCTCAGCTTGAGATGGGTGGCCTCGATTTCTTCTGAAACCATCACCGTGACCGGCAGCTTCAGCTGGGTAAAGCGACTGCTGTAGGCTGCCTGGTAGAGAATTTCCACCGCCAGTTCGATGTCGGCCTCATGGGAAAAGTAAAATTCGGTCACCACCTGGGCTTCTAACTGACCGCTATTGGCATTGGCAATGGGGGTGGTCCAGGTGGTGTTGTGGGGAATGGTGACGGTATTGTCATCGGGGGTTTGGAGCCGAAATCCTCGCAGGCCATAGTCCACCACTTCGCCATAATGTTCGCCAATTTGGATGCGATCGCCCATGCGAAACGGGCCTTCAAATAGGTTTACCACGCCGGCAATGATGGAGCTGGCATAGTCCTTAAAGGCAAAGCCCAGGGCCACGGCAATGGTGCCGGTCACGGCAATTAGCTTGGACCCCGTTAGATCTAAGAACAGGGGTAGTACATAGCCAATGGTAAAAATCAGGACTAGCCCCTTGAGAAAGGGAACCGACTGCTTGATGAGCAATCGAGATCGACGGGGTCCCTTTTCTGAAAGGGCGTTGGCGCTGGTCTGAATCAGAAATAGCAGCCCATAGGCGATTAACATCGCCAAACAGGCTTGAAAAACCACTGTAAAAGTAACGGGTTGAAATAATTTATCGAGCGCTTCGGTGGTGACATCTGTCTCCTGGGCCCTGGCCCCACCGGACATGGTAAAGGTGGCGGTCAATGCGGTGATGGTTGCGATCGCAGTGGCTGTCCATCCCTTGGTTTTAAATACCTCAGCCATCAATCCCTTGAAAAATCCCCTAGCCATCGCTCCCCCTAGCTTTTCCCAATTAAGAAATTGTTATTGCCCAATTCGCTATAAAGCCTAGGGTAATGGCCAGGTTGGACGCTAAACTGCCGCCCCCGCTGGTGGACAACGCCCTCTCTCCGTAGAACCTGTAGTCGAGAGCGAATACTGCATTCCGCTTCCCCCAGGCTAATGGCCAGGTGAGATCGGGTCATTTCCCGATGGATGAGCAAGGAATGGAGCAAATAGCGGTCCATGGCCTCCAGGGGCATTAGACTTGGCAACGTGGGTTTATCATCCGGCAACAGCTCAAGCAAAGCGGCCCCATCGGCAACGGTCCCCTCATCGGTCAAAGCCGTCGCTCGCATTTTTAATGACTTGAGCCACACCTGGGCCGCCGTAGTGGCAATGCCATCACTTGTATTCGCCAGGCTATTCCAGTAGCCATCACTGGCCGCCGCAATCTGGACCAGGGGACCAGCGGATTGGGTTTTTAGCTCAGTTTTCAGTAAAGGCATTAACCAATCTTCTAGTTCTGTTCCCGATAGGTGAGGTAACTCCACCACATTTTCCCAGTAGGCACTCACCTGGCAAACCCGCTCCAAAAAAGCCCAAGCCCAGTAATTGCAGCCAAACACCCAAAAGCGTGACGTGTCCTGGGTGCTCAGGGTTTGTAAATGTTCAATCCCCTCCCAGCCTTGAATACAGCGCAAAAAGCATTGCTCCAAACTGGACACCACCATCACCGTTGGCACCTGGTTATCGAGCTCGGTTTGGGTGACCGGAGGGGCCATTGCGCTGGGGGCTTGAGCACCTGGATCTAGCTCGTGCTTTAGATGCTCACGCACAGTTAAAGGATCGGACGGTCGCTGGTAGCCCCCGAGAAAAAAATGCACGTCACAGTCAGGCAACCCTTCATGGAGACTGGCCTTGATAATGGGGCCAAGGTCTTCCACCGGTCGGCCTAAAACCACTAAACTATTATTTTCAAACTCAGGATTTGCCTGCCAGTCCTGTAAAGCTTTAGCTAAAGCTTCCTGGATGGTGACTTGGTAAGGCACCGGGGGCGATAGCTTTTTAACTGGCTCCCCCAAACTGTTGAGGATCCCTGGGAGCACATTAACCAAATCTTCGGTTGGCTCAAGTGTGGTCCCATGGGGCCACCAATCTGCCATAGTCTGTAAAAAAGAGGAAAGTTGTTTCCTCACCATGGTTGCTTCTCTGTATTCCGATCGAGATCGATATCATCCTACCGTCCTTTGCCCTCACCATCATTATCTCCGGTCAGCCAGTTAGCTGTAGCCATCTCCTGAACCAAATCCCCATTCCGCTCTGTCCTCTTTTGTCCCCATGACCGTCAAGCCTGGTAGCAAATACTATCCACTGTTTGAGCATTTGCAAACATGCAATGGGAAAGCAACAACGCTGACTTTTTCAAAAATTGAAGCATTGCTCCAGGACTCCCTGCCGGCGTCAGCCTTCAAAAGGAAAAACTGGTGGAGCAACCGCGATAGTGACAGTGCCCTCCAGGCCAAAGCTTGGGTCAGTGCAGGCTACCATGTCAAAACCGTTGACCTCATTCAACAAACCGTTATCTTCCATCCATTCCAGGCCCAGTACAACATCCAGAAAAAAGGCGACACTATTGTGTGGCAGCAGGATGCCATCAAAGCCCTGCGCAAACACATGAGCCTAACCCAAGCCAAATTTGCCCAAGCCCTGGGTGTGCGCCGTCAAACTGTCAGCGAATGGGAAAACGGCGTCTACGATCCCGATCGCTCAACAACAAAATTTCTAGAATTGATCGCCCAACAATCTGACTTTAAAACACCTCCAACAGAACAAAAGTTGTAAAAGTTGTCTGAGCGAAGTCGGCCCTGTGGGCAAGCCTAACGCGAAGCGCCTCTTTCGGAGTTAGCCAACTTTTGCAATCAACTTTCCTTATTCCCTCTGGGAAGGCTACTGGCGGGTCAACAACGGCCCAATATTTTATTGACTAATGTCCGGCAAGCGGTCAATATGGAGTTATGCGATCAAGTGTACTGCTAGCGTGCCCTTGTTGCAAAATCTCAATCCTTATTATTTCGGAGAAAAAACCGATGCTTACCGACCCAATCCAGGGCGTAGCTGTACCTACAGTTGCGCCCACAGCTCCACCTACTCCAGAGTTTCTGCCCGAACACCCGTTCGAAGTTGTTCGCCATATGCTTTTTGGCACCCTGACCGGTGTGCAGCTCACCATCAAAGACCTGCACAGTAAACAATATGCTGAGCCCAATGATTGGAGCAAACCCATCTCCACTGGGCGACCCAATGAGGTGATGGCGATTTTGACCAAGAAGGTGAGGGTGGCCTAGAAGGGCGCGATCTAGCAAGCCGGTGAATGCATGCATCGGTTTGCGTCGCCCCTCTTGCATCACCATTTGCTTAACGGTTTAACGGCTAAACAATAGCCACACACCTGCCAGGGAAACAATTGCCCCCCCGGCGGCTCGTAGGGTGACTCGCTCGCCGAGCACTAGGGCCATGGGTAAAACCATAATGGGGCTGGTGGCTAGGAGTGATTGGGCGATGCCGGTGGGGGAATATTTGAGGGCGATTTGCTGGAGCCAGATGGCCAGGTAGGTGCCAAAGAAGGCTGCGATCGCAACTCCCCCCAACAACCGCCCTGATATGACCGGACGACTAAACGGCTGGGATTTCACCCGCCATAATAGGAGTATCCCGAGCCACACCACACCCGCCGACAACCGCAGCAAACTACTCCACAACGGATCCACCCCTGTGTCCGCCAGTGCCGCCCGCGATAGCACACTGCCCACGGACTGCCCCAGGGCCGCCAGGATGCCGAGGCCGATTCCCCTGGTCAGGCTAGCCTTCGACTTCGCCCCATCTGTTTTAGGATTGCGCTCACTCACCACCCAAATAATGCCGACCAAGGTCAAAACCATGCCAAGCCACGCCAGCACCGATAGCTGCTCCTGCAAAAACACCAGGGACATTACGGCCGCCATCGGGGGAGCCAGCATCTCCAGCAGCAGGGCCTGCCGCGCCCCCAACGCATTCACCGTCGCAAAGTAAGCCGTATCCCCTAGCCCAATACCCACCACACCGCTGATCAGCAGCAACCAGACCGACCCCATGGGCAATGACGTCAGTAACTGTTGCCGCACCGCCAAGGTGAGCACAATAAACCCCACCGCGATCGCACCCTTAAGCAAATTCAGCACCAGTGGCGACAGCTGTTTCCCCAACCGACCAAACATCAGCGTTGCAAACGCCCACAACCCCGCCGCCATCAGCGCTGCAATTTCCCCTTGAAACATCCTGATTAAGTTCTCTGGTTAAGTTTTTGGGTTAAGTTCTAAACTAGTAGGTCCTAAGTTTAAGCCTTAAGTTTTGAGTTATTAACCCTTCGCTCCATGGCCCTGGGCCAAAACCTATGTCAGTCGCCCTAAACCTTGACCACCTATCCCCAACTCAAAAGTCCCAAGGCCAAACCCATAGCTCCCTCTCCCCTGCATTAAAGTCCCGTCTTGCCACTCCCCTGATCATTGGTAACGTTGCCGTGCACAGTCGGGTACTGCAATCCCCCTTGTCCGGAGTAACCGATCTTGTTTTCCGTCGACTGGTGCGCCGCTACGCCCCCCAGTCCATGATGTATACCGAAATGGTCAGTGCGGCTGAGCTGCACCATGTGCGCCAGTTACCCCAGGTGATGGAGGTTGATCCGGATGAGCGCCCCATCAGTATTCAACTGTTTGACTGCAGACCTGATTTTCTGGCGGAAGCGGCCAAAAAGGCGGTGGATCAGGGGGCTGACACCATTGATATCAACATGGGTTGTCCGGTGAATAAAATCACCAAAAATGGCGGGGGCTCCTCGCTGCTGCGGGACCCTGACACCGCCGCCCGCATTGTGGAAACGGTGAGCGCCGCTGTATCCGTGCCCGTCACCGCCAAAACCCGCATCGGTTGGTCCGAAGAGGACATCAATGCCGTAGAGTTTGCCCGGCGTTTGGAATCCGCCGGAGCTCAGATGCTGACGCTCCATGGCCGGACCCGTTCCCAGGGCTACCATGGCACCGCCGACTGGAGCTGGATTGCCAAGGTAAAACAGGCCCTATCCATTCCCGTCATCGCCAACGGAGATATTTTTTCAGTGGATGCCGCCATCGCCTGTTTGGAGCAAACCCAAGCGGATGGAGTCATGTGTTCCCGTGGCACCCTGGGTTATCCCTTCTTGGTGGGGGAAATTGATCACTGTCTGAAAACGGGGGCGTATCTGACGCCACCGACGGTGGTGGAGCGGCTGCGCTGTGCCCAAGAACACCTGATTATGCTGGCGGAATATAAGGGCAAAAGCGGTATTCGCCAGGCCCGTAAACATATGGCCTGGTATGCCAAGGGCTTTGACGGGGCGGCTGAACTCCGGGAAAAGCTGTGCCGCCTTGAATCCGTAGAGGCTGGCTGTGGATTATTGGAGGATGCCATTACGGTAATCTCCCCAGAAAGTTGCCACCATGGTTCCCTAAAGACCGCTATAGTGTAAGCATTTTCTATAAGCGTTTCCGGACTAGTATCAGCATGTCTTACGCCACCTACAGTTCCAGAGCAGATATGGGCGAACTTCGTCGTTTACGTAGTCTGCTGCCCCCAGAACTGCAAAGTTGGGTTACGGTAGAGCCCGCCATGGATGTAGGCCCACCGCTGATTACGTCCGAAGAACTGGGTAAAGACCAAGTTGAAGTTCAGATTGACTTGCCCAAGTGGGAGCAGCTAGCCATTGACCAGCGCAACCTACTGTTTTGGCATGAGGTAGCCCGGGTTCAGAACGATACAATTCCCCGAGATGGTTGGGAAATGGCAGCTTTGGCCATTGGTCTGGGGGGAGCTGTGGGGGAGCTGTGGGTGCAAGACGGACTGCTGCTACTCTTAGCCATGGGTCTGTGCGGCGTTTCTGGTTGGCGGCTATATAATCGCAATAATGCCGAGAAAACCCTCAAAGAATCGATGGATGCTGATGAAAAGGCGATTGCCCTAGCGATTCGTTTTGGCTATTCCTTGCCCAATGCCTATAAAAGTCTAGGGAGTGCCCTTAAAACCCTGATCGAGCAAACTCCGAAGAAAAAGCAGCGGGATCGGTATGTGAAGCGTTTGGAAGCGCTAAAACGCAGTGCTAACCGGGCCAAGGATCGGATTCGCTCTGAAGGGGACCCGTCTAGAGCCTACTAGAAACTTAAAAATTCCTAAAGTCATTGCATAAACGTTTATTAAGTTGTGCAATGACTTTTTTATTGATTCGAGTTGTTCATATGTGAAGATTCTTCTTTTAGTCAAGTCGAATTTAAACTGTTTTTATGAAGAATCTGCCTATATACCTGGAGACTTTTATCCAAATATCATAAAGATTGTCTTTGGTTAGTCTTTGCAAAGCTTCAGGCCTTTACCATATAAAAGGTTCCTGATGTAGTGTTCCTGTGTCACATCAGCAATTCTCATTTTGAAACATTTGTACTGAAATCAGGGCTTTCAAAGACTTTTACTCCTGATCGTTTGGACGACAGAATGCAGGGTCTAGCCATTTGAAGCCACTGAAATCAGACATTTGAGTGAGAATCATTCTCATAATGAGAATTGCTGGTGTCACATGTAGAAGTCTGAATGTGCGACATCTAGTTGGGAGAGTTTCTTGGAGAATAAGTATTTAGAGTCAGGAAATATCCAGAACTAGATGTTATGTGTCGCAAGTCGCTTGTCTATCGCATACATCAGCCATGCTTAAATCGATCTGTCAAGCCGATCTGTCTTAGATTGTTGACAGGTGATGATTTCTAAGTTCGGTTGTTAAGGTGACTTTATGTTTCCCCCAGTAAGATTTTTTTAGTCGAGATCTTTGGATCTTACAAAAGCTGTTTGGGGAACCCTTTATTTAACTTGCGTCTATCCGCAAGGAAGTAACTATGTAACTTGGATCGTTTCCGAAAAACCTGTTGGCCATCTCGTAGGACTACATATGGGAGCTATTTCCCTAGCTCCGCGATTTGGTCTTCAAGCTTTTGGCCCTGTTCCGCTTGTTGCTTATTTGTTGACCACGGCATTAGTAGTCAGAGCAATTTCCATGCGTATACTGATTTATTCATACAATTACCATCCTGAGCCCATCGGCATTGCCCCCCTGATGACCGAGTTGGCCGAAGGATTAGTGACGAAAGGCCATGAGGTCAGAGTGGTAACGGCAATGCCGAACTACCCTCAGCGCAAGATTTATTCTGAGTATCGGGGCCAGTTATTCTGTGAAGAGGAGCGTAACGGGGTTAAGATTCAGCGCTGCTATGTAGCTATTCACCCCAACCCTGGTGTGGTGACCCGTGTCTTGCTGGATGGTAGTTTTGCTTTGCTCAGCTTTTTCCAGGCCCTCAAGGGGTGGCGACCCGATATAATCTTGTCGACGAGCCCTTCCCTACCGGCCTGTGTCCCTGTGGCACTGCTTAAATTGATCTACGGTTGTCCTACCGTACTCAGTTTGCAGGATATTTTGCCAGAGGCCGCTGTCCGCACCGGACTGATTAGCAATAAAATCGCTATTCGAGCTTTTGAGGTATTAGAAAAATTTGCCTATGCCAGTGCTACCCACATCAGCGTGATTACTGATAGCTTCACCAAAAATTTGGTGAGTAAGGGCGTTGATCTCAATAAGATCAAGTGCATTTCCAATTGGGTGGATACAAATTTCATTCGCCCCTTGCCGAAATATGACAATCAATTTCGGCAACAGCATGGGCTTGTGGATAAATTTGTTGTGCTTTATTCAGGGAATATTGCCCGCACCCAGGGTGTTCGTACAATCATCCATGCGGCAGATGTCCTGCGGGATATCCCTGATATTGAGTTTGTGATCGTGGGTGAAGAACGTCAGCTTGAGGACTTGGAAAATTTACGTCATGAGCTAAACGTAGATAATGTCACTTTATTGCCCTTTACCCCCCGTGAAGAACTTCCGACTATGCTAGCGGCGGCTGATGTGTCGCTGATTATGCAAAAAGAAAGTGTAGTAGGCTTTAATATGCCCTCTAAGACCATGGTGCTGATGGCTAGTGGTCGTCCCATTGTGGCCTCTGTTCCAGAGCATGGGGCTGCCGCCCAAGCGGTTCGAAAGAGCATGGGTGGATTAGTGGTGGAGCCAGAAAAGCCCAATAACCTAGCTAGGGCTATCCTCACAATTTATAATGATCCCATTTGCAGGGAGCAGTTTGGTGAAAATGGGCACGGGTATGCGATCAAAAACTATTCCTTTGAGCAAGCCTTGGAAGCCTACGAATCTTTGCTGCTCAGTCTGGTCAACAAAGCCAAGTTTTCCATACCCATAACCTCCACTCTGCAACCCCAAAAAAATATCCATTAAGCCTTAGTCTCTGCTAGTTGGTATTGAACGGCAACGCAGTTTTGTACGTGCGATTCAAGGGTGCAAATGGTGAGATAGTCCGGGCGACTTAGTTCCCTGGTCAATGACTAGTACCTATTTCCGTAATTGGCGCCAAGATGGGGCTGCTCTTCATCAGCGTGTACGTGGGTGGGTTCGAGACCCCTCTACCTTTTACAACAGCTTCTAAAACGGGTTCAGTTGTGTTGAGCGGTTGCTAGCTGACGTTCAAGGTTAGGAATCATCTGGGGAATCCGGATCGTGAATATAGACCCTTGGTCTGGACTATTTTGGGCGGTAATAACACCCCCAAGCATATATACAAATTCATGGGTGATGGTTAACCCTAATCCTGTACCACCATGGCGCCGGGTGGACGACCCGTCAGCTTGGGTAAATGCTTCAAAAACATGTTCTAACTGATCGGGCTCTATACCAATTCCCGTATCTTCGACGATAAATTCAAGATACTTTTCATCTTGATAGTGGGGGGTTTGGATAGTCAGTGTGATTTGACCTTGTTCAGTAAACTTATTCGCGTTGTCCAGTAAGTTCAAGAGGCATTGGCGCAATTTACTCAAGTCGGTCTCAATGGAGTCCATACTACTCAAATTGCTCAATGTAATACTATTGGATTTCTTTTCTACAGCCGGACGGATAGTGGCAAGAACGTCCTCTACCAGGGCAGAGATGCTCACCGACTCTAGATGGAGTTCCATACGGCCCGTTTCAATTTTTGACAGCTCCAGCACACTGTTAATTAGACTGAGTAAATGTTGACTAGAACCCTGAATTTTCCGCAGATCTGGGATCAGGTCGTTTTCACCCATCAGTTCGACGTCTTCTTCCAGCATTTCGCTATAGCCAATAATGCTATTGAGCGGTGTGCGGAGTTCATGGCTCATATTGGCTAAAAAAGCACTTTTGGTGCGGGTGGCAATTTCGGCCAATTCCTTAGCCTCTTCTAGTTCAGCCGTACGCTCCTGGACGCGGGTTTCCAGTTCTTGATTATTGCTTTCCAGAATGACGAACGACTGTTTGAGCTGCTGGGCCATGTGGTTAAAGGCTTGGGCTAAAACGCCAATTTCATCCTGGCTAGCAATGGATAAAGTCTGATCCAGTTCACCACTTTGCAGCTGAATGGCCGCCTTGGTAATTTCCGTTAGGGGTTGGGTAATGCGGCGGGATAATAAATAAATCCCTGACAACAGTAGGCCCGTGGCCACAAAGCCAATTAACAGGATATTTCTGGCTAGGGCACGGGCTGGGGCAAAGGCCTCCCGCTGATTAATTTCTGCCAGTAACGCTAGACTCTGATCCTCTAGCCAACGGTAGACACCAATCACCGGCTCCCCGGCATAGTTTTGATAGAGACCGGCACCGCTTTCGCCTGCCACCGCCGTATCAATGGCAAAACTACTAATGTTTCCCGCTGACTCTTTGGCTTGTTCAGAGGCAATAAATATATTTTGTTCCTCTAACTGGCCCACCAGGTAGGTTGTCCCCGTTTCACCCAAACCCGTACGATCTTGAATTAGGGAGTCTACATCCTGGAGGTCTAGGGTGACCAGCAGGACTCCCATAGGATTCTTCGCATCATTCAAAACCGGCGTCGCTAGGGTAATGGCCGTAGCCCCAGTGGTGGAAGAGGTGTAGAAAATAGGGGTCACTTTATCTGAGGCATCGGCAAAGTAGGTGACATTGTCCTTCAGGGACTGGGTTTGATTGTTTAATTGCTGATTGGTGGAGAATAGAACGGTACCGCTATCGGTCACGATGGATACTTCTGCCAGGTCAGGCTTAAATGCAGTAATATCTCGGAGGTAAGCAGCTAGTTTTTTCCTGGCCGTTTGTTTGAATTCTGCCGTAGATGAGGGGGCTTCAGCCTCGTTTCCGCCCGCTTCAGGGTCTGAGTCAGCAGGGTTTGAGTCAGCAGAGTTTGAGTCAGACAGCAGGATTTCCGTCTGGGACTGAATTTCTGGCAACTGAGCTAGGAGTAGTATGTCGTTGCGTTGAGACTGAAACCAATCATTAAGCTCCTCTTCCTTGAGGATAGCGGCGACACTCAGGCGATCATAGATGGATTGTTTAAGGGTTTCCCTGGCCGAAAAATAGGTGCTGACTGAGATAGTCAATACGGTGGCGGCAGACAATAGTGATAGGGGAGTGATCAGCCGAAGCAGTAGGCTTTTAGATCTAATTTTCACGCTTATTTAGGTCCCCTCAAGGGCTTAATGGGTAGCTTGCGTTAGGAACTAATAGAATCCAGGAGGACAATGCGTTTCCGGATTATTGCTCAATTTCAGTCGTTCCCCTTTTTACTTTCCAGCCGATCTGAGTAGCCGTCAGGAGGTCCCCGTCAAGAAATATTGAAATGGTTTAACTGCGTCTCTAAAACTAAAGACGCAGCACCCTTTATTCAATGTTCCATGGCCCTGGCCTGAACAGTAACTGAACAGTAACCGTTCAGTTACTGTTCAATTTCAGTCAGCTGCTTGAGTATTCCCTCTAGCCGCTTTTGAGCTGCTCCATAGGCCTGCCAGTCACCTTTTTGCAGGGCCTGCTGGCCTTGGGTATAGGCTTCCAGGGCAGATTTGATCAGGGCTGCTTGGGTTTGGGTGGGCGGTGGAGCGGTGCTGGGTGTGCCAGTGGCAGATGGGCTATTGTCAACGGCTGGAGATGGTTTTCTACTCAGCTGACCAAAGAGCTTGGTTAGAGCGTCCTCTAGGTTTTTTTCCATCACAATCGAGTCTTTGTAGGCGACGATCACCCGCTTTAGCTCGGGGATGGCATTGCTATTGTCATTTTGTCCCCTTGCTTGAAGGTAAACGGGTTCGACGTAGAGCAGGGATTCTTCAATGGGAATGACCAGTAAATCACCCCGGAATACTTCTGAACCTTCCTGATTCCAGAGGGTGAGCTGTTGGGAAATTTCGGTGTCTTGATCGATGCGGGAGTCGATTTGGCGAGGTCCGTAGAGCAGGGCCTGGCGCGAGAACTCATACACCAGCAGCTGGCCGTAGTTGTCTCCGTCACAGAGCGCCGTCATCCAGGCCACCATATTGTTTTTGCCCACCGGTGTGAAGGGCAAAATCAGCATGAATTCCTCGGACTCTGCCTCTGGCAGCTTCATGATGACGTAGTAGGGTTCTAGGATTTCCGCGGTTTCTTCCCGGGTGATTTGGGTGGGAAAATCCCAGAAGTCTTCCTGGTTGTAGAAGACACCCGGTTGATCTATGTGATAAGCCCGATAGATTTGGGCTTGGATCTTAAACAACATCTGAGGGTAGCGGAAATGGGCCTGTAGCTGTGGTGGTGCATTCTCCAGGGTGTCGAATAAGGTGGGGAAACTCTGCTGGAAAGAGGCCAGAATCGGGTCGGAGGTGTCCACAACGTAGAGCTTGATCGTCCCATCGTAGGCGTCCACAACGGCCTTGACTGGATTGCGAATGTAGTTAGTTTCTTGGCTAACGATCTGCCGCATGGCTGGGTCTTGAAGCAAGGATTGGATGCCTTCACTGCGCCATAGGGGTTCAGAGTAGGGATAGCGATTGCTCAGGGTGTAGGCATCGACAATCCACTGCAGCCGTCCGTCTATGACTGCGATGTAAGGATCGCTGTCGAGGGAGAGAAACGGTGCCAGTTGAAGAATCCGTTCTTGAATTAGCCGATGATAGTGGATGCGGGAATTTTCTCCTAGGGCGTTGGACAACAGTAGCTGCCCTTTACCCAGGCTGTAGGCATAGGCCAAGCGTCGTAGGGGGGAGCCAATGGGAACGCCGCCTAGGCCGGTGTAGTTGTACTGGGCGTTGTCATTACCGAGGGGATAGTCAAATTCTGCTTGGTCAGTGCCGGTTAGAATGTAGCGGTCGGTGGCTTCACCGTAGTAAATCCGGGGTTGCTCCACTGTGAGGTCGACGGAGCTTTTGGGGGGTAAGTCTTTGATGAATAATTCGGGCAGGCCATCTTCGGTGATCTTGTTGACAGGGCTCATGGCTAATCCATAGCCATGGGTGTAGATGGTGTGCTGATTGACCCAGGTTTGGGCTTGGGCGGGGAGGCTGTCGTCCACCAGTTCTCGGGGGGAGAGCATGACCTGTCGATAGTCGTTGTTGAGGGTGTATCGATCAATATCGACGTCTAGAAATTTGTAGTATGGCCGTAGGGTTTGCAGACTGCCGTAGGTGCTTTGGAGGGGGCGATAGTCCCATAGACGGATGTTGTCGATGGTGGCGCTATTGCGTTCTAAGGTGGCGGCATCTAGCTGATTTTTCACCTCAAAGGGCTGTTGTTGGACAACGTTGAGTCCGTAGGCCTGACGGGTGAACTGAATGCTATCGGCAATGTAGGGGGACTCTTTTTGGAGTTCGTTGGGCTCTACGACAAATTTTTGTTGGGCCCAGGGGTATACCCCGGTGATCAGGATAAAGACGATGGCATATAGGCTAATGGCGGTCAGGGGCAGTAGAAAACCGCTGCGCCATAGGGATGTGACAAATAGAATGCCGATGGCAATGGTAATAAAGCCCATGGTGCCGTAGGCTTGCATCCGGGCATGGACGTCGGTATAGCCAGCGCCAAAGACTACCCCGGTGGATGAATAGAGGAGATTGTAGCGAGCGATCCAAAAGCCCAGGGCAAAGATGACGGCTAAGCCAGCGAGTAAAACGCAGAAGTGGGTTTTGACTTCTCCGGTGAGAAAATATTTCCAGCCGCGTTCTGGACGAATTTCTCCTTTGAGGCCGTAGATGCTGGCGGCCAGGAACGCACCCCACACGAGCAGCTCGGCTGCGGCCCGGTGCATTTTTTCAAAGAGGGGCAGTTGAAAGATGTAAAAGCTGATTTCCCGGCCGTATAGGGGATCTTGACTGCCAAAGTCGACGGGGTGAAGAAATTTAAGCACCTCTTGCCAGGTTTCGGCTCCATTAATGGCGGCGGTTAGGGCTAATAGGGTAATGAGGCCTAGACTGGTGTAGCGGACCAGGCCGGGTAAATAGGGGTCCCACTGGGGATTTTTCGCCACGTGCAGGGGGCGTTCTCGGGTTAAGCGTTGGGCAATGGCGTAGTTAAGAAATAGGGCTAGCCACCAGACGATGAAGCAGAAGGTTGCGATCGCACCCTGCCATTGCAATCGAGTCCGCAGCACATCAGCAAATCCGACGGATTCAAACCACCACATCTCCGTCGCTAAATGCACTAACGAGCCGGAAAAGGTAATCGCAAGGAATCCCCCGAAAATCAGCCATAACCATTTTGCACTCATGCTTTAGCCTGTCAGATAACGCTTAAAAAGCTTAGCGCAAGCTAAGGAACCCCAGGGTCTTATTTCAAGGAGTTATCAGAAACCCTTGTAGGGCAAGGCTTACCCTAGGATAAAGCTTAAACTTTTGTAGCGTTACCCAGGATTCCTCCGGCATGAACCCCATCCCTGTACGTACTTTTAGCGTCGATGCTCTGAATGTGGAAGTCTATCCTGACCCTCAGGCCGTCGCCCTGGCCGCAGTTCGGCAAATCATTGAGCGATTGCAGCACACCTTGGCCCAGCAGTCCACGGCCACCATGGTTTTTGCCACCGGACGATCCCAGCTAGGCCTCTTGAGCTATCTTCGCCATGACACCCAGGTGGACTGGTCACGGGTAAAGGGCTTTCACCTGGATGAGTTTTTGGGTCTGAGCCGTCAGCATCCGGCCAGCTTTGGTTACTACCTACACCACCACATTGCCCAGTGGCTGCCTTTTCAAGCTTTTCACTATCTTCAGGGGGATGCCTTAGAACCGATTGCAGAATGCGATCGCTATACCGATCTACTGAGCCAGCAGCCCATTGACATCTGTTTACTGGGTATTGGCAACAACGGACATCTCGCCTTTAACGACCCAGCCGTAGCCAATTTCCATGATCCCCGCTGGGTAAAACTTGTCCGTCTAGATGCCATTAACCGCCAACAACAGTTCGCCTCCGAGCACTTTGCCCAATTAGAAAATGTCCCCACCCATGCCATCACCCTAACCCTCAGTACTATCCTCAGAGCCCGTTATAACGTCTGTTGTGTATTTGGCCAGCCCAAGGCTGATGTGATGCAAACGGTACTCACAGCATCACCTTCCAGCCACTGTCCTGCAACAGGTCTAAGGCTGGAAGGTGATGGTAAAAACACTCTCTTTATGGACGAGTCAGCCGGTCAATCTCTAGATTTGACAGCGCTTCTCCCCTAAACCGGGCACCACAGACTAGAATTCCATGGTTCTGTAGTCCCCATGGGGGTTTGGGTAATTTTTGTATTGGCTGGATTTGCCCGACTGAGCCATACAATGGGCTCATCTAAGGCAAATACGGTTTCACCTTCGTCCGTAGTAATAGTTACTATCTGTTGATTTACCAGCATGCCGTGAATCGGTAACCAACCAGACTCCCCCTGCAGCAGCAAATCTCGACTGTGATCTCGACGTGTAAACAAGCGCCTTAATACCCGCCAGTCCTGCCATAGCCGCTTGGCATGATCATAATTGAGATAATAATCCGGCAGGACTTCGAGGGGGCAATAACCCCGAGTAGGGCTTTGACTGACCATGGCATACTGTCCCCAGAACGATTGACAACGCTGGAATACAACGCTTAAAGCGATATACAGCTGCTGAAATACCTTATTCCACAGCCCTAAATAGACCTCGTCAACACCCTGAAACGATCCAACCCCATTTTCTGTAATGGGGCGGTTAATCAACAATATTCGATGGAACCAATCTTTAAAACAGTGCAATTTGGAACTCCCAACAGACTATTGGCCTTGACATAGTTCAGCATTCTGTCAAAGCATCTATGGACAGGAAAAAACACAGAAGAAATTGTTAATTCCGTATTTATACGGATTCCAATAGTCAGACATCCGTGAGTAGTGTCCGTTACTGATATCATCTCTGGCACCGGTTAGGTTATCTGCTAATCCCTGAGAACATTATGGCTACTTGCATTCGCCTCCCCCAAGCCACCGATCTTGCCCCGCTCACGGAGCTTTACAATCACTATATTCTCAATACCACTATCACATTTGATATTGAACCCTATACTCTAGACCAACGTAGAGATCGGTGGTGGTGTCATTACGAACATCAAGGTCGCCATCGGTTACTGGTGGCAGAACAAGATCAAGTGGTCGTCGGCTATGCCACCAGCAGCCAATTTAGAACCAAAGCGGCCTACGATACTTCAGTTGAAACCAGTATCTATCTGAGTCCTAAGGCCCAGGGGCAAGGTTTGGGAACTCAGCTATATCAAGCTCTGTTTCAGTCCTTGGCCGCTGAAGATGTCCATCGAGCCTATGCCGGGATTACGTTGCCGAATGTAGCCTCCATTGCGCTGCACCAAAAATTGGGTTTTTATAGTGTTGGTCGCTACGCAGAAGTCGGACGGAAGTTCGGTCAATATTGGGATGTGGAGTGGTTTGAGAAAAAACTTTAGGTAGTTGTCAACTTTAGGTGACAACTACCCCATCAGCCTAGCCCAAGGCAAAAGAGAGAGAATTCTCCAAAAAATAGGGAGAGCTAATGAATATCAGCTCTCCCGATGAAATATCTAAAAAATATTCAGTTGTCTAAACAAAGATGTCTCAGCAATGAAATCCAGACCTTAAATCAGCCTTTAGAAAAACGAGCCCTACCTTAACGGTAGTTAAAAAACAAGGTTTAAACCTTACGACTAGGCCGATTGCATCAGGAGCATCTTCATGAAGAAAATAGCTGTAGCCATGCAATAGACAAAGCAGAGGGCATTAAAGAACCACATCACACTGATCATGGAAACATTAAGCCATGCGTTAGTGTTAAGTTGGGATGCAAAATTCATGTATGAGTGTCCTTAATCATTAGCCTCAATCTTAGTGGCACCCACATATCTGGCCGAAATAATCTCGAAAAGTTCAGGTTTGTTTAAATTTGTTCAAGATTAGTTTTTAATACATACATTTGACTGGCTAAAAATTGCCGAAAACATATCCATATATACAGAAAAAATAAAAATGACGGGTCTCAAGCCCATGGCAGCCGGGTACTTTTTCTTCATGGAGCAAGGGTTTCAGAGTTTATTTCCCTAGGCACACCCGTTAATAAAGCAGGCAGTAGGTCCTTGGGCCGATTAACCAACACCTTCGCCCCAGCCTGCTCAAGTTCCTGGGGTGAACCATACCCATAGGTCACCCCAATGATATTCATGCCATTGGCCCGAGCCCCTAGCACGTCATGTTTTCTGTCGCCTACCATGGTAGCGACGGCAGTCGGTTGGGTTGCCGATAGCGCAAAGCTTAGTAAATCAGCCTTATCGGCCCTAGTGCCATCTAGTTCAGACCCAAATACGCCACTAAAGTATTGTCCTAACTCAAAATGCTCGACAATCTTGGCTGCATATACCTGAGGCTTACTGGTGGCTACATAAAGCGTAAATCCGTTTTCGACTAACCTGGCCAGGGTCTCGGCTATGCCGACATAGGGGGTATTTTCCATCCATCCCACATCGCCATACCGTTCCCGATAAAAGCTAATCGACTGTTGGGCTTTTTCTTCCCCCACTAAGGAACAAAAACTATCCATCAGGGGCGGGCCAATGCACCAGGTCAGTTCATCCTTAGTCGGGACGTCGGCTCCAAGTTTCCCTAGGGCATATTGAATCGATGTGGTGATACCAACTTTGGGGTCTAGCAGTGTCCCATCCAGATCGAAAAAAACTGTATTGGTTAACACTATCAACTCATATTATTTGTGCAAAAACCAGGGTGTTCCGCTGGGTGGAACTCCGCCTAGATTATAGCGTGGCCCATGGGAGAGTAAGCAACACAGCGCTTGAGAAAACTGTGATAGAGAGATTGCTAGAAATCTCTTTTGCCGATAGCTGTTCGTCCGGATAGGTGCCCTTCATCCAGATTCAGTCCATCGAAAACTCAACCCATGGCATAACTCTAATAAAAGCTAATGCTCTCTTCAGCAAAATCTCAGGTTTGGCCAGGGAAGGTATGACACCATATCTTCGGGGTTACCATTTCATGCCTTCTAGCCAACCTATTAAGTCTATGAAAATTACCTATCTTTCCACTCTGATTACAGCTTCGATTCTGAGTATTACCGCCACAGTTGCCCCGATTCAGTTCATCAGCGCCCAGGCTAATCCCTGCGCAGCGGGTGTTGTTAACCCCTGTGCGGCCAATCCCTGTGCGGCAGCGAATCCCTGTGCGGCAGCGAATCCCTGTGCGGCAGCGAATCCTTGTGCGGCGGCTAATCCCTGTGCGGCAGTTAATCCCTGTGCGGCGGCTAATCCCTGTGCGGCAGTTAATCCCTGTGCGGCAGCGAATCCTTGTGCGGCAGCGAATCCCTGTGCGGCAGCGAATCCCTGTGCGGCAGCGAATCCTTGTGCGGCGGCAGAGACTGTCGAAGCAGCTGATGCGGCAGAGGCCGGTATTCCAGTGGTGTTTTCTGATCCCCAAGCAAACGACAATTTGGCGATTCGGGGCTATGATCCGGTGGCCTATTTTACCGTTGGCGCTCCAACGGAGGGCAGTAGCCGTTATGAGTATGACTGGAACGGTGCCACCTGGAGGTTTTCCAGTGCTGCCCATAAGGCAATGTTTGTGAGCAATCCTGAAGCCTATGCGCCTCAATATGGTGGCTACTGTGCCAAGGCCTTGAGTGAGGGAAATATAGCTTCTACGGTACCCGAAGCTTGGGATATTGTTGATGGCAAGCTCTACCTCAACTATAGTCTAGATGTTCAAAAGCAGTGGCATGGGGATGTGTCTGGCAATATTTCTAAAGCCGATGGCAAATGGCCCAGCATTCTAAATACCTCAACTGTTGTTTATTACGATACTGTTGGGGCGGTTTATTTTTAGGGTTAGGAGTTGGTATTAAGGAGTCAGGGGTCAGGAGAGGTTTAGCTTCTGGCTCCTGGTTTCTATTTTGAAAAGACGTGGACTGCTCAGTTTGCGGCTCTCCCAACGGGCATTAAGATGGACCTATCGCCCTTGGCCGTTATCAGTTATAGAAAAAACTGGGTGGCCTGGTTAGAGTTGGCATTGGCCGGGATTCGACTTTGACTCAGTCTTCAGGATGATCAGGGTTAAAATTGTTGACTGTTATCTCGTAGGTGGATGCTGTTCGTTAATATATTTTTCTGCTTTCTCTAGTGACTTAAATGATCCGGGATATCGTTCTTTTAGCACAGCCGGTAATCGATCTCGGTCTCTGTCTTGATAGGATTTTAATACTGGCGGTAAGGTGGCATTGCAAATAAGGGGAGGCGTCTTTCCTTCCAGCTGTTGGATAGTCAAGTTTTGAACCGTGCCTAACTGTGTACCTAGCAAAATAGCGTTGTCAAAGTTGGCTCTGTCGAGGTTAGCGCTGTCGAGGTTAGCGCTGTCGAGGTTAGCGCTGTCGAGGTTAGCGCTGTCGAGGTAGGCTCTGTCGAGGTTAGCGCTGTCGAGGTTAGCGCTGTAAAGGTTGGCTCTGTAAAGGTAGGCTCTGTAAAGGTAGGCTCTGTAAAGGTTGGCGCTGTCGAGGGTGGCGCTGTCGAGGGTGGCGCTGTCGAGGGTGGCGCTGTCGAGGTTGACGCTGTCGAGGGTGGCGCTGTCGAGGGTAGCGTTGGAGAGGTTGGCGCTGTCGAGGTTGGCGCTGTCGAGGGTGGCGTTGGAGAGGGTGGCGTTGGAGAGGTCGGCTTTGTAGAGGTAGGCTTTGTAGAGGTAGGCTCTGTAGAGGTAGGCTCTGTCGAGGGTAGCGCTGTCGAGGGTAGCGCTGTAGAGGTTGGCGTTGGAGAGGATGGCGTTAGAGAGGACGGCGTTGGAGAGGATGGCGTTGGAGAGGATAGCTCTGGAGAGGATAGCTCTGGAGAGGATGGCGCTGTCAAGGTTGGCTCTGTCGAGGTTGGCTCTGTCGAGGTTGGCGCTGTCGAGGTTGGCGCTGTCGAGGTTGGCGCTTTCGAGGTTGGCGCTTTCGAGGTTGGCGCTGGACAGATGAGGGCCAACAATTTGAGTAAAGGTACTCATATCTAAGGAATCTGCATAGTGAATAATTTTGAGTAGTTTCTCCTGATCAAATTGTTCCGTATGGGGTTCCCCACAGGGATGGAACCAAATCGCAGGTTTAGGCTCATCAGCCGATACCTTTGGATAATTCTCAGACTGAGCCCCGGCATGAAGCTTAAACAGCATAATCAGCCCGTTTAAACCGGCAAAAATATCTACCTGTTTCAGACCGATGGTAATGGTCTTATCCCTCAGCTGTAAAAACTTTTTCTGGGGTAAATTTTCATTGGGTGCCTGATCTAAAAACTCTCCTTCACACCAACGTTCATAAAACCCATGCAAGCGCTGAAACAGCCTAACTCGGTCAATATCACTTTCCTTTAGCAGCTCAAACACATACTCCACAATTTCCACACTCAGACCGCCAAACCCCAGTAGGTCATAGATTTGCCCATGGACGGCCCGGTCATCGAGCCGATAGCGGTTTCTGGGGTCCAGCTCGGTCCACTGGGCAAAGGCCGCCATCAGCCGTTCGGCAAACAGATATTCGCCAAAACTTTTATGGGCAAATTCCACCGAACCCCGCTTATCCCCCTCCCCAGGGCGCAGGTAAAATGTGGTGAGCAGATTGTTCAGGGCCTTATCCTCCGACTGGCCCGTGGTTTCCTGCGCCGTTTTTAGCGATGTCGCCACCGGGTTCCCACTATCCTGAAAACGCGCCTTTAACATCGATAGCTGAGCCGTTTCATTCCCCGACTGCACCACACAGAGGGCCGCCTCTTGCAACACTTCCCGCAGATCGTTAGGGTCATCCAGGCCGGATAGGCGTAGATTTTCGTCCTGGCGCTGTTTTTCTAGCACCCAATTGACCGACTCTCGATAGACCCGTAACTTGGCCTGACTCTCTTGCTTCGCGTCAGCAAACATTTCGCTAGTCAGCTGTTTCTCCCGATGCAGCCGGGCTAACAGATAAATCAGTAACGGCTCTCGGGCCAAATGATTCCCAATTTCTGTTGGGCAGGCCTTTAAAAACTGGCGAAATTGGCTGACTTCCTGCTCTTTAAAAATAGCTTGCCATTTGCCCAGCCACTGTGCTTGTTGCGGATCATTCATGGGCTGCAGCTTCGCCCGTTCCAATGTCTTGTTTTGAGTAATACGCTGGGCCACCCCCTGCAACGCCAGGGGTCTACCCGTCACCAAACATTGATGATGGCTGCGCTCCTGAAAATCGGACACCTGTTGCAGAAATTCCTGGAGCCCTCCCGTCGCCCGCCCCTGCAACAACAGTTCATCAAATCCATCTAAGATGATCAAGAATCGGGTATTTTTATCCTTGAGCCAGCCCTCCATGCCAACAAATTCAACCGGTTCCAGATCTGGACAGTTCTCTAAGGTCTCCGTGAGCGTATTTTCGATCGCCCGCAGGCTGCGCAGTCGAATAAACAAGGGAATGTAGGAAAACGCCTGGGTTTGGCATATCTCAGCCGCAAACATCCGACAAAAAGTAACTACTCAGGCTTAAAAAATTAGAGAGTTTTCCCAGGTTACAGAGATTATCAGCTAGCGTAATCCAAATATAGGAATTGGTAACCTCCTTGAGCAAGCCCAAGGGTCGCATCAAACTCAGTGAC